>DATLHP010000374.1:0-20267 GCA_035539835.1 Bdellovibrionales bacterium | reverse complement strand
CCCTTGTTGCGACGGCCGAGTTCGATCGCGACTCTTTCTGCGAGTTCTTCAGGTTGAGCCATCCAGTTGTTTTCTTTTGCAAACGCGATGGCTTCTTCGACTTCATGTTCAGGGTAAGTGCGGCTGAGTTTCTGACGAAGTTCGAGTTCGGAGTGATTACGGCGAGCCAGAAAGTCCATGACCTTCTCGCGAGCCGATTTATCTGATCCCCGTTTTGTCGTCTTCATCTTCATCCATCTCGATTTGCAATGTCGCATCTTCGAGATCCCCACGCACGCGGCGGTTGAGGCCGCTGTCTTCGTGCCACTGAGGAGCTCCGCTGGCGACTCCGGCTGCGCGCAATTGGAAATCTTCCGGATTGTTCGTCAGCTTGAGCGCCTCATCATAGTCGATCAGATCGCGCACGAGAAGGTCCATCAAGCTTTGATCGAACGATTGCATACCGAAAGTATCGCGACTCTCCTCGATGGCTGCGTAAAGGTCGCCCGTTTTCAGTGGATCCTCGATCATTTCGCGGACGCGCTGGTTGGAGACGAGAATTTCGACCGCGGGAACGAAGCCCATTTTGTCCTTGCGACGCGCCAAGCGCTGGCTGACGACGCATTTCAGAACCGAAGCGAGCTGATGGCGAACCTGCTCGCGTTGGTCGGCATCGAAAACGCCCAGGATTCGATTGATCGTCTCCATGGCATCTTTGGTATGCAGGGTCGAAAGAACCAAATGGCCGGTTTCAGCCGCTGTCAGAGCGATTTCAATGGTTTCGCGATCGCGCATTTCGCCGATCAAAATGACATCTGGATCCTGGCGAAGAGCTGCCCGTAGAGCCGCAGAAAACGATCGGGTATCGTGGCCGAGTTCACGTTGAGACACGATACTTTTGCGATCGCGAATCAAGAATTCAATTGGGTCTTCGATGGTTAGAATGTGCGAGTTTTGCGTGTTGTTGATGTGATCAACAAGCGCTGCCAGCGTCGACGATTTTCCTGAACCAGTAATACCCGTTACGAGCACCAATCCGCGTTCGTAATCGGCGATCTTTTTGATCGTTTCGGGAAGACCTAGCTCATCCAAGCCGGGAACTGTGTGCGGAATATTCCGAATGACCATGCGAACAGAGCCGCGCTGTCTGAATACATTGATCCGAAAACGACCGAGCCCTGAGACGCCGAATCCGATGTCGATCTCTTTGGTTTTTGCGAACTCTTCACGCTGATCCGGATCCATGATTTCGAGGGCCATGCCTTCGATTTCTTGGCTCGATAGCTGAGTCAGACCGTTTTGTAGCGGGCGCAGTTTTCCGTGCTTGCGAATGACCGGAACGAGGCCCGCTTTTAAGTGCACGTCGCTTGCGCTTTTTTTGAGCGCCAATGTCAGAATATCAATCAGTTTCATTAACTTAGATGTTCTCGGGAAAGCTTCTGAGTGTCGAGGCTAGTCTTTGACAGACTGAAGCCCAAAGGCCACTGTTGTTGCCGTGATAAAAAGAGTTATCGAGGCTTTAGCGACAGGTTTATATCTCGGAAAAATTCCGTTCGCACCGGGCACTTGGGGCACGTTGTTGGGAATTCCGGTCGTTTGGCTGCTTTCTCAGATGGGTTCCGACATCGCTTACATGGTGGGCGTCGGAGTTTTGATCGTGGTCTCGTCTGTTATTGCCGAAATCTACGAGCGACAAACCGGCGGACACGACCCAGGCGAAGTCGTCATCGATGAAATCGTTGGTTATGCGGTCGCGATGACGATGCTTCCGCAAACTTGGCAGTACTATCTGGCGGCATTTGTCGTCTTCCGCATTTTCGATATTTGGAAGCCGGGCCTCATCCGTCGCGTTGATCAACGTGTGGAAGGCGGTCTCGGAACAATTCTCGATGACGTCGTGGCGGGCCTTGTTGCAAACGTGGTTTTACAACTCGTTCACCAACTCGGGCCTGAAGTGATGTATCGTCTAAGACCCTGGCTAGGAGCGTCTTTTGCGTCGTGAACACGTTGCTCTCATCGAAGAACTCTCGCAGCGCTTGCGCGATCGCGGTGGTGAAACTTTGAGTTTGGCGGAGAGTTGCACGGGCGGATTGCTTGCTTCGATCATCGCCTCGGTCCCTGGGATTTCAGATGTCTTCATCGGCGGAGTTGTTGCGTATTCGAATCAGGTGAAAATCGACATGCTCGATGTTCCGCCACGCCTACTTCGCTCGGTCGGAGCAGTGAGTTTACCGGTGGCGCGCGCGATGGCGACCGGTGCAAAAAAGCGTTTGAAGTCGACATGGGCGTTGAGCATCACGGGTATCGCGGGTCCGGGCGGCGGATCGCCGTTAAAGCCGGTGGGCACTGTATGCTTTGGCGTGCGTGGTCCAGGAGTTGATAAGGCCATCCAGGTCCACTTTACCGGGGGTCGTCAGATCGTCCAAACAGCCTCCGCAGAATACGCAATTCGCCTTCTTCTCGCGGAGTTAGGCAGTTCTGAAGAAGCCGAGTGAACTGGACCATTTAAAAAAGACGCAGAAAAGAAGTTGACGGGTACTTACACCTAACTTACACCTGTTTGAGCAGGCAGTTTGTGCCCCGGCAACTTTAGAAGTAACAACATTTACTCGCATCGACCAAAAGTAAGTTTCGATGCGGGCACAGAGAGAAGGGGAAGACATGGCATTCCGAACAGAGAGCAAAGAGAAAACCGAAAAAACAGTCGGATCAGGAAACGGATCAGCTGGCGAAAGAGGCAAAGCTCTCGAACTCGCAGTTTCTGCGATCGAAAAGCAATTCGGAAAAGGCTCGATCATGCGCCTTGGTTCCGATCAAAGCCTTTACAAAGACATTGCAGCCATCAGCACCGGCGCACTCAGCCTCGACATCGCTCTCGGAATCGGCGGCCTGCCGCGCGGTCGTATCGTAGAAATCTACGGACCAGAGAGCTCAGGTAAAACGACTCTTGCTTTGACGACAATCGCTCAAGCTCAGAAAACTGGTGGCGTTGTCGCCTTCGTCGATGCGGAACACGCTCTCGATGTTGGTTACGCACGCAAGCTTGGTGTGAACACTGAAGATCTTCTGATCTCTCAGCCAGACACTGGCGAACAAGCTCTCGAAATCGTCGAGACATTGGTTCGCTCAGGCGCGATCGACGTATTGGTCGTCGACTCGGTTGCAGCTTTGACTCCACGAGCGGAAATCGAAGGCGACATGGGCGATAGCCACGTCGGCCTTCAGGCTCGTTTGATGTCACAAGCTCTTCGTAAGCTCACAGCAGCAATCAGCCGCAGCAGCACGCTCGTTATCTTCATCAACCAAATCCGTATGAAGATCGGTGTGATGTTCGGTAACCCAGAGACAACAACGGGCGGTAACGCTCTGAAGTTCTACTCTTCGGTTCGTCTTGATGTACGCCGCATTGGTGCGATCAAGAATGGCGAAGATGTGGTCGGTAACCGCACGGCCGTCAAAGTCGTGAAGAACAAGATGGCTCCGCCGTTCGGCAAGGTCGAATTCGATCTCATGTACGGTGAAGGTATCTCGTACGAAGGTGACTTGGTTGATCTTGCGACGAAGTACGAACTCATCGAGAAATCGGGTGCTTGGTACAGCTACAACGGCGAGCGCATGGGCCAAGGCCGCGATCAGGCGAAAAACTTCTTGAAAGAGAACAAGCCGGTTTGCGCGATCCTTCGCCAGAAAATTCTAGAACTCAATAAGATCGGTGTAATTACGGCAGAGACTCTGACGGATGCAACTGGTGAAACCAACGAAGAAGGTATGAATGCTAAAGGTTCTGACACTGTTGTCACAAAAGCTGACGCAGCAGAAGACAAGAAAGCAACAACAGGAGCAGCAGCGAAAGCTGGTGCTGCAAAGGCGTCTGCGACTCCGGCGAAAAAGTCGTCGCGAGCAGAGCACTGATAAAACAGAGCGCGTCTTCTAGACGCCTCGCCCCTCCAAAAATTTAAGCTTAACCTCTCTAACGAGAGGACTTCCTGAAGCCCGGTGATGAACCGGGCTTTTTTTTGCTATCAATCCAGAAGACGGCGGCAAGAGTTAATGAAGGAACCCACAGCATTGGTGCGAGTGAAATGATTGAAGCTCTCGGTTTCTTGCTGAGACGGACCGAGCGCTTTGAAGCTTTGGCCATAGCGCAGGTTGAATTGCTGAAGCGCTGCTCTCTTGGCTTTTTTCTCTGCACTCAACTCAGGCAATCGTTTTGCGAGAAACTCAGGTGTTTGTTCTGTACCGGTGATACTGATCTCGCCGCTTACTTTTTGTCGAACCAGACGCTCTTCTCTTTCGACAGCGCCCATCATGATGTTGATGTCATAAAGGGAGTCGATTACGGCCGCAGGCGAGTTGAGTATCTGTCGGTCGATTGCCAATCCTGCGAGAAACAACTGGGCATCAAAAGTCGAGCGCTTGAGAAGTCGGCTAAAGAGATTCGATGTCAGATTTTTCGAGTACTTTGCTACTAAGTCTTTTTTTAGACAGTATACGTTGAGAGCTTCGGCGAGCTCGATGAATTCTGTCGGATTTTGAATGATCCCTAGACGCTCCATTGCTTTGAGCTCTTCGAGGTGACTCGGGAATTCAGGCCACTGAAACGGACGCGCCAAGCCTGGCCAAGCCAACGGGTTCCTGTGATCGGCGCGAATCACTTTCAATAGAAGTTCTGTTTCTGGCTTCGTTTCGATCCATTTCAAGAACGCTTTGTGTTCAAGAGCCCGGATCTCAAGATAAAAGAAGTCATGCGTTTCGGGATTCTCACGCACTTGCGGATCGTAGAGATTACCGAGGGCGAAATCAGATGCGCTGTTGGTGAAATTCAAGAGCTTCATAAAAGCCAAGGGAGTGACGAAGTTGCCCTGATCGATTCCCTTGCGCAACGCTTTGATCAAGTCGGCGAAGTTTCGATCTGATAGTTCACTAAATATCGAGTCGTTGCTTTGAGTCGCAGTCAGCTCGTAAAAGTGGTCAAACGCCAATAGGGCCTTTTCAGAAGACTCGGAAATAAATTGAAGTGCCTCTGCTGTTGTTTTCGGAGGTGATTGTGCGGAAGCCAGGGTTGGATTGAAAGCTAGTATGACCGCCAACATGAGTCCGGCAACGCCAGCTTTATGCTGTCCAAAGTTTGTCCAACGACGCCCTTTTGCGACTTTGACTCTACCGAAATGCGACTCTACTTCGAGATAATGTTCTGCTTTTGCCATGCTGAAACAAACTGCACCAATTGCGCCAGCCGATCTCATGCCGTGCTTTGTTAGTTTGGTTTATCTCATTGTTGTCATCGACAAAAACATGCGTTTTGATTCACTAAACACCCTGGGGGGGATTGTCATGTTTCGCGGACTCTTTTTTTCTGTTTTGATTTCACTTTCCGCTTCAATCGGCGTGGCTTGCGACGACGCTCAAGCCAACAAAGCTTACGACGAATTCAGTGATATCTTTATGGCAATGACCGGCGCGACCTACTTGGTATTGAGTTACGGTGATGAAGATGGATCAGCGCCGACAGTGTCTGTCGAAATGGCGAATCAAGAAGAAATCGACAAGGTCAAAGCTGTTTATCGCGATGGATTGATTTTCCGCGGTTGCGAAATTTCTTTTGTCGAAGACAGCCTCGATGACACCAAAAACATTCGTCGCATTACTTCGAAGTGATTAAACGACTTATTCTCGCATTCGGGTTACCCATTCTTCTCATCGTCCTGGCATTCGTGTCAGGGCCGATGGTCGGTTGGAGTCCTGCTCTAACGACATCAGAGGTTCGTACCGTCGAAGGGCTTACCTCGGCGCTCGAACTGGATCGTTATCTTGTCGAATCTGAATCGCATGTCTTAAAGCTAAAGCCCGATCTTGCTCGGGGCATCGTGTGGTTCGATTCAACCAAAAGGGATAAGACTCCCATTTCGATCGTTTACATTCATGGCTTTACGGCGAGTCGTCGAGAAATGTTTCCGGTCTGGGATCGGATTGCAAAAGAGCTCGGAGCGAATCTCTACTACGCGCGAGTGAAGGGCCACGGACTCGAAGACGGCGAGGAGCTGGGGCAAATCACAGCGCAAGATTTCATCGATGAAGGCCGCGTTGCTCTAGCAATAGGTCGAAAGATCGGAGAGAAGGTTATTCTCGCCGGAATGTCGACGGGTGCGCCGATCATTGAAACTCTGGCTAACGAAAATCGCGATACGGGTGATATTCAGGCGCTCGTGTTTATCAGCCCGAACCACACACCGGCAATTCCAGGTGCGCGTTTCGTTTCGGGCCCATTTGGTCCGATGTGGGCGCGCTTGATTCTCGGAACACATCGATCATTCAATACGATCAATGATCTTCATGCGAAGTATTGGACACCTCGCTATCGATCCGAAGCGATCCCAGCGATGATGGATCTCGTTAATTCCGCACTTCGCATCGATCTCGGAGCGATCAAAGTTCCGACATTGACGCTCTATACGAGCAAAGACAAAGTCGTCGATGTCAGTCTCATTGAAAAGCGTCATGCCGAAATCGGCGCCAAGAAAAAGAAGATCATCAATTTGCCAGAAGCCTCACGCCACGAGCTTGCGGGCGATGCTGTTGCGCCAGAAGCCGTGGATGCTGCCGTAAAAACTGTGCTCGAGTTTTTGCAGTCGAACTAAGGATGGATCGAACGAAGCGCGAGATCGCGTTGATTTGAGTCGACGACGGCCGTGATGCTCATCGCCCCGAAAATCATTTTGTGAACACTGACTCCGGCTTGCGCGAGTTTTTCGGCAATTTCTTGTGGCAATGGCGACGCGAATCCGCCGTGGCAGGTCGCAGTTACGGTCGAAAGCGTTTCGTTCGCACAGATCAGAGTCGTCGTCGTCTTACACATCTGAGCAATGGCGTTCAATGTCTCGAGCGGTGCCGTGGCCAAGAACGAAAACTGATCGCCGGTTTTCCCACTATCGAGAATTTGCGGAAGGGGCAGTCCGTTTTTCTTAAGCTCGTTTGAAAGTGCCGAGAACGCTGATGCGTAGTCTTTTGCTTTCACATTCAGCCAGCGGGCATCTTTGTGTGAATTGACTGAAATGATTTTGGCTTGTTCAAACATCTCTGCTTCTCCATCGATGACAGTGTTTCGTCCGTCGCCATGGGCGAGGGCGATCATCATCGGAATATCCAGAATTTTTGCGAGTTCAACACTGCGATAGTGGAGCACTTTTGCGCCCCAATAAGTCATATCAAGTAATGCGTCGTAATGAAGACGGGCGAGGTGCTTCGTTTCTTTTACGACATTCGGGTCGGCGGAATGAACGCCGTCGACATCCTTGCGAATTTCACAACGTTCAGCTTTGAAGTGCGCTGCCATCGCAACAGCTGTCGTGTCGGATCCGCCGCGACCGAGTGTTGTGATTTCTTTTGTTTTCGGCGACACGCCTTGGAACCCCGCCAGAACCACAACTCCGCCTGCGGCAAGTTCGGCTTCAACTCGAGTGGGTTTCAAATCAACGATGCGCGCATTCGAATGGAGATCATCCGTGAAAACACCGGCCTGGCTTCCGGTGAAGCTGATCGCGTGCACCCCGAGATCGTTCAACGCCATACTCATCAAAGACATGCTCACGCGCTCGCCAGTCGTGAGCAGCATGTCGAGTTCGCGGCGATTCGGCGTTGGACTGACTTTGTATGCGAGTTCAACCAATTGGTCGGTTGTCTTTCCCATCGCGCTCACGACGAGCAAAACAGCATGGCCTTCGCGATGGAGGTCGGCGACTTTTTTCGCGACAGCCGTGATTTGCTCTGGTTTGGCGAGACTGCTGCCGCCATATTTTTGCACAATGAGACTTCGAGCCATTCGATCCTTCGATCAGTTGCGCGCGGAATGCATTCGAACGAATTGAGCAACCAGTGCGGTCGCGCCTTTCGGTATGCGAATGCGATGTCCTCGCGAATCGCGCGGCACGAATCCTTTCAGCAACTCCGGATTGAGTTCTTGAAGGTGCTTTTCGCTGACTCCAAGATAATCGGCGAGGTTAACAAGATCGGTTCCGCCCGGAACATTCGTATACTCGAAAGAGAGCGGAAGGTGATAGTTCAAATCTCTAAATCCGTAAAGTGCTGGCGCCTTTGAAATCAGCATCGCAGCGAGAATCTTTGGAACATAGTCTGTTGTTTCGCGAGGAAGAACACCGCGATCTGCCAATGCCCAAAAATCGTTCGTTCCATGTTTTTTGACGATACGACGAACGGCGTTTTCACCCATATTGTAGCTGGCCGCAATGAGATACCAAGAATCGAACTGACGATAAAGATCGCGGATGTATCCAATAGCAGCCTTTGTGCTCTTTTCGAAATCGCGGCGCTCGTCGAGCCACCAATCGATATGCAGGCCATACTGCTTTCCAGTTGCGGGCATGAACTGCCAAAGTCCCATCGCACTCATATGGCTGACGGCATCCGGTCTAAAACCACTTTCGATCATCACGACGTAGACGAGGTCTTGAGGAAGGCCGGCTTTTTCGAGTTCGTTTTGGATGTACGGAAGGTATCTTTCCGAACGTTCAAGCCAAGTGCGGAAGGATTTAGCTCCGCCTGTTTGAAATGTCTGAATCCAGTAGCTAACCCGCTGATTGTAAGTCACAGGAATATCGAAGATGAGCGGCGTTTCGGCCGACGACGACAACTGCATGGGTGACTGCTCAAGTGTGCGAAGCGTTTTCAATTCTGGATCTGGCGGGACGGCAATCGGAGTGTCGCTTGCACTTGCGATTCGGCGAAGGAGCTTTGGTGTTTTGTTCCGAAGAGCTGCTTTTGCTTTGAGGTCGGAAAGAATCGACGCCTTTTTAGTCTGCTGTTCTTTTTCTGCTTTTTCGATTTCCGCAAGACGTTGATAAGTCAGTGGACCCTTGAGCGGAACACGAAGGCTTGCGAGTTCTGCAGTGATTTCATTCGAGGTCAGACGACGAGGAGATTGAGTCGGCACAGTCGATTGAATCGATTGTGTAGCGCAGCCCGAAACAAGAAATGAAGAGCAGGCTATCGCGAACACGACTCGTGAGATTTTCATTGAATCATCTTAGGAGTCTGCTCGTCGCTCGTCGAGCTTCGTTCAGTGCGCGCTCGCCCAAGGTACGGGAGGAGCTGCTACAAGAATCCTGACGCTCGTCAGAGCTTTGACGCTGGATGAGTAGTGATCTTGCTGAGTCGCGCGACGCGCACTCGGTAAAACTCCACGGTAGCTTGAGTCCAATTCGTTGCCGCATTGATGAATTAGACCATCGTCGTGGAATTCGTCATCACTCCACTCTGTGTCAATCAATGGCACTCCAATTGCTCTCTCGATCAATTGAGTCGGATGAATTGAATCGACGAGACAAGACTCGACGAAAGACGAAGTCAGTCTGGGTGGGGCAGATGAGTAAGGGTATCTATACAGCGGTCAGCGGGGCAATTGCACAGAGTGCGAAGCTCGATACGATCGCCAACAACCTTGCGAACGTGAACACTCCGGGGTTCAAGCGCGACAGTCAGGTTTTCAAAGAGTATCTGACGGCCTACGAAAAAGAGCAGGGAACAATCACAGTTCCGCGTATCCCCGCATCGATCGAATCTTTCTACGACACTCAAGGCGGCGACAAAGCCTATGTCGACAACGCCGGAACATACACCGACTTTACTCAAGGTAGTCTTCGCCAAACAGGAAACAAACTCGATCTTGCGATCGAAGGCGACGGCTTTATGGAAGTAGGAACTCCAGATGGAGTTCGATTCACTCGTGTGGGCTCGTTGGCGGTTGATGCCGAAGGCCGTTTGATCACGAAACAAGGTTTCCCGATCTTGCGCGATGGCGGCGAAGGTGCGCCGGCGGCAGGCCGTGAAATCCGTCTGCAAAGCGCAGACGTAACGATTGCAGAAAACGGCGAGATCTTTGACGGCGGACAAAGTGTCGGTCGTCTCGGTCTCGTTAAATTTGGAAACAAGGACGCGCTTCGTAAGGTCGGACAGAACATGTTCACCTTAAAAGACAATCTGGAAGCTCAGCGTGCGCCGGCAAGTGAAGCAAAAGTGCATCAGGGCGCGCTCGAGGGTTCTAACGTGAATGTCGTTCGCGAAATGACAGAGATGATCGCAGCAACCCGCACATTCGAAAGTACGCAAAAAGCAATTCAAGCGTACGACTCGATGGCCGGTAAAGCGGTCAATGAATTACCGAAACTGAAGTAATGAGGATGACTGAATGATTAAGTCGTTAACGACCGCAGCAACAGGTATGCAAGCTCAGCAAACGAACATGGATACGATTGCCAACAACTTGGCCAACGTATCGACGACAGGTTTCAAGCGCTCGCGTGCCGAGTTCGAAGACCTCATGTACCAAACGCAAAAAGAACCAGGTTCGGCGAGTGGTTTGAATGCGATTTCTCCGACCGGGGTTCAAACGGGTTTGGGTGTTAAAACAAGCGCCGTACAAAAAGACTTCGAGATCGGCGCGGCGAAAGTCACAAAGAACCCACTCGATATGATGATCGAGGGATCAGGCTTCTTTCCGGTGCAGTTGGCTGATGGGCAAATTGGTTACACTCGAGACGGATCTTTCAAAAAAGATCCAAGTGGACGCATTGTCGATAAAAATGGAAACGCGCTTCAGCCCGAAATCGTGATCCCGGCCGATGCCGCTGGTATCGATATCTCTCCATCAGGCCAAATTCAGGTGATTCAGGGTAACTCGCGCGAGCCACAAACGATCGGGCAGATCGAACTCGTAAACTTCGTGAATCCGGCGGGTCTTAAGGCTCTCGGTAAAAACGTTTTCGTTCCATCGGCATCGAGCGGTCTTCCGCAGCAAGGTCAACCAGGTCAAAACGGCTTGGGACAAGTTGCTCAAAGCCAGCTTGAAGGTTCAAACGTCAATATCGTTGATGAGATGGTGAACATGATCACCGCTCAACGTTCTTACGAAACGAATTCGAAGGTCATTCAGGCTTCGGATCAAATGCTTCAGTACATGAATCAATTGAGATAAGGCGCTTTTCGTGAAACTGATGACGACTTTTCTATTTAGTTTGCTTCTCGCTGCCGGTGCGGCTCACGCTGCACTTGATGACAGCGCTGCGACAGCTTCGGTCGTCTTCGTCAAAGCGGCTGTCGAAATCGATCCAGGCAAATCAGACATCACTTTGGCGGATTTGGTCGTTTCGCGCGATCTCAGCAAAACAGCTCAAGAGAAATTCAGAGATGTGCGTCTCGCGGATGCTCCCCCTGTCGGAGAAACGCGTACGTTCACTGACCTCGGCCTCATTGAACTCTTTGCGCCACCTTTGGCAGCGATTGAAGCTGCGACCGGTGAAAAGCTTCAGATCAAATATCCGTCACGTGTGACCATTTCGAAGAAACGTCAGAACCGTTTTGGTCGTGAGGCGGTTGAAAAGGAAATTTTGAATCATCTCCGCGCTCAATGTGCGGATTGCGTGGTCACGATCTCGGCTTTGAATGTTCCGCCTTCGGCAAACGTGCCGGTCGACGCGAGCTGGAATATTCGCGTTCGATCTGAAATTCCGAAAGGAAGCTTTTCGTATCCTGTCGAAGTCAACGCGCCAAATGGTTCGCAAAAGACTCTATGGGTAAGTGGACAAGTCGTTGTTCAAAAGTATGTTTCGGTTGCGACTCAAGCGATTGCTATCGGTCAAAAAATTCAAGAACAAGATATCGCGACTGAACTTCGCGATATCACATATTCCAACGATGCATCAGCCGACATCAGTGATCTTAGCTCGAGTGTCGCAGCTCGCCAGTTGGCTGCGGGCCAAGTGATTTGGAAATCAAGTCTTCGTCGCGAAGTCGCTATTAAACAAGGCGATGTCGTGAAGGTCGTCGCGGGCAGCTCGGACTGGGAAGTGATCATGGACGGAGTTGCACAAGGCTCTGGCTATATTGGCGAGAATGTTCGCGTGAAAATTCCTCGCACACAGAAAATCGTATCTGGAATCCTGAAAGAAAAAGGAAGGGTGGAAGTGCAATGAGACGTATCTCAATCGCCTTCGTCATCATTGCGCTTGGTTCGACTCTGACAGGTTGTTCGACGATCGGAAAAGCGTGGAAGAATCTTCTCGGACGTGGAGACGACAGCGGCACCGCTCGCGTTTCGACGCCGCGATTCTCTGAAAAAGAAAACATCAATGTGAGTTCAGATCGTCAGTATCGCCGTATGAATCGTCAGCGTTTCGAAGAAGAGGCAGACGTGCGAGCAGATGCGGGATCGCTCTGGGTTATGGAAGGCCAAGGCGCTTATCTTTTTTCTCAGAACCAAACTCGTATGGTTGGCGATCTTCTGAACGTAAAAATCGAAGGCGGACCAAAATCACAGCTTCAGACGAAGGTAAAAGTTATTTCGAAGCTTCTCGAACGCCTCGAGAGCCCAGCGCGCGGATTGGCTTCTCAGCAAGCACAAGCGGCGCCTCAGGCAGCTGCACAAGCAGCTCAGCCGGGTGCGGCTCCTGCCGATGGCGCGGCTCCGGCGGCGCCACAAGTGAACGAGTCAGCGAAGCAACCGACTTTGGCTGATGTTCCGTTCAACGTACAAACTGTTCCGACTCGAATCGTTGAGCAGTTGAAGGACGGAAGCTACCGCGTTCGCGGAATGCAGCCATTCATGATTGGCAAGCGCGAATACAAGGTCATCGTCACCGGTATCGTTCGCGGCGAAGACTTCAATGATGAAGGCCTTACGGCAGACAAGCTTCTTGATCCTCAGTTCGACATCGTCAGTGCAAGAAAAGGTGCGGCGCTATGAGTATTCCTTCACCGCTCAAAATGTTTTTGTTGTTACAGGCGGCGCTCATCGTAATGGCGTGTGCTCTGAGCGCGAATGCTGCTCGAGTGAAAGACATCGCGAATGTGCGTGGAGTTCGCGATAACCAGTTGATCGGCTACGGAATCGTCGTTGGTCTTAAAGGCACGGGCGATAGTAAGAGCGAATTCACGAACAAATCGGTGGCTCGCATGCTCGATAAGCTCGGGATCAAGCTCGAGGATAAAGACGTCGCTAGCAAAAACGTTGCAGCGGTCATTTTGACAGCGACACTTCCGCCGTTTGCACGCGCTGGTAATAAACTTGATCTAACAGCAAGCTCAATCGGCGATTCATCAAGTCTTGCGGGTGGAACGCTTTTGCAAGCACCTCTTCGTGCGGCTGATCAGCAGATCTACGCGGTTGCGCAAGGTCCTTTGCTTGTTGGTACCGGACAAGATTCGCATGCGACAGTGGGTCGTCTTCCCAATGGAGCGATCATCGAACGCGATGTCGCCGAAGACTTCACTTCGCGAAAAATGTTTCGTCTGACTTTGCATAACCCGGATTTCACAACATCGGCGCGGCTTGCGAAGAAAATCAACCTTGATCTCTCTGGCAAGTACGCAACAGCGAAAGACGCTGGCACGGTCGACATCGTCGTGCCGTTTTCTTACGAAGGAAAAGCAGTTGAGCTTCTTGCGAGCATCGAATCTCTCGAAGTAACGCCGGATGCGCGTGCGCGAGTGATCGTAAACGAAAAAACTGGAACGGTTGTAATCGGTGAAAACGTTCGGATCTCACGCGTAGCGATCTCGCATGGCGATCTTACGGTGAAAGTTGGCGGAGCCTCGACCACAGCCAAAAGTAAAGACCAGTCGGGCGACAAGGTCGCAGTACTGGACACAGGTACGAGTGTTGGCGATCTAGTGAAGGCGATGAATGGTCTTGGAGTCTCTCCGAAAGACCTGATCACTATTTTGCAAAATATAAAAGCGGCAGGCGCGCTTCAGGGCGAACTAGAAATTTTGTGAAAACTGTTTCGGAGTGAAACGAAAGAACATAAACTTAAATTGGGCGTAGACACATGGATGTGTTTGCTCCCTAGGGGATGGTGGGTCAGAGTTCGACAACCTAGGATGGTTCAAGAACACAGGCCGTTTCGAGCAGGAAACAAAGAGCGAAAGTCGTAAGCCAGGATTGGCGAAACTTTTAGCTGACTGTTTAAAGTAGCGCAGGATGCGCGACGATGCTCTGACCTACCTCTCCATCTTTTCTGTTCTTCCGCTTCACTCCGAAAAATCTGACGGAGTTAAGACGTGAGCATCTCTCGAATAGCACCAACTGGCTCCGTCAATCGCGACACTCCGAGTGCCGGTCATGAACAACTCGAAAAAGCTGAGCAACGCGCTCAGGCTCGTAACCCTCAAGTTGACCAAGTCGCGAAGCTCTACGAAAAACAATTCTTGCAAGAGATGTTCAAGGCAATGCGTTCGACGGTGAAACACACTGAAGAACCTTCGATGGCGCAACGGATTTATCAAGATCAACTCGATGATCAATACATCGAAGCTTGGGGAGACAATGGCGGCATCGGTCTTTCTGACATGATCTATGAACAAGTCATGGAAAAATATTTCGGTGGATCGACGACACAAGCAATGCGCAAGCAGGGACCTGTGGCGTTGAGTGATCGCGATGTTGTGCGCGTCGCTCGCGTGAATCAAGCCCCCGGTCAAACAAGCAACTCACAAGTTCCTCTGCGGGTAGAGGTTCGTCCTTCGAATTCATCGGGTTCTGCGAAGGTTCAGGCTCCGTGGGATGCTCAAGTTGTCCAAAGCACGAAGGTCGAGGGCGGTAAGATGGCGATCACTCTTGAGCATGGACAAGGTCTCAGATCGACTTTGGTCTTCGAGGGTGTTCCGGCAGCCGAGGTCCAGCCCGGGCAGAAGTTGAACAAGGGCCAGACCGTCGGGGTCTTGAGTCCGGAGGCCAAATCGTTTTTATGGAACCTCAATCAGCCAGCTCAAAGAGAGCCCGCTGAAACAGGACCTGGTACGGAACAGAAATGATAGAAATCGCTGGAGAAAGTTGGAACCAGCACGTTTCAATATGATACATTGTGTAGAGAGACCCATGGAGGGTGAGCGATATGAAAATTTCAAGTAATCGACCAGGCCCGATGCCGACATCGACACCATCGACTGACGCTTCGAAATCTTCAGCGGCAGCGACGGGACTCGGAGCAGCCGTCGACGCGAAAGCGCCGAAGACGACTTCAACAGCAGATCTCGCATCGGCTTCGAAAGTCGAACTCTCTTCGCGCGCACAAGACATCAAAAAAGCAAAAGAGCTCGCGACGCCTTCAGAGGGTATCGACGAAGCAAAGGTTGCTCGTCTGCAAGCGATGATCGACGCAGGTAAATACAAAGTGAACGCCGAAGCAGTCGCTGACAGACTTCTCGACGAACACACGAAAATGCCGTCTTAATTTTTATAAAGTAAGTTCGGTCGAAACCACGGATTGGTAACGATGAAAGCAAATGAATCTCTGTACACAGAACTCGTCGATGGACTCGAAAACCTGGTGAAGGTTTACCGAGCACTCCTTGATGTTGTTCGTCGCGAAAAAGAAATTCTGGTCGCGGCTAAACTCGAAGATCTCGTTGAAAATAATAAATCCAAAGACGCGATGCTCGTTCGCATCCGCTCACTCGAAAATCAACGTATCAAGCATGCGAAAGATCTCGCGCAAGCGGTCGGTGCAGACGTCGAAAATCCGCGTCTTCTCGATATCGCGATTCACTGCGATCCGCAGTGGCAGGATCGTCTTCGCAATATTCACTCGGTCCTCGAACTTTTGGTTCGCCGAGTGTCTGAAGTGAACAAGCAAAACGAAGAGCTCGTTCAAGCGGCTTTGAAAAACATCACGGGTGCGATGGATTCGATCCGTGAAGGTTTGAAGCCGAAAGCGACTTACGCGCGACAAGGACAGATCGCGCAGACAAAAACGGAATCAGGTCAGCTCGTAGTTAAGGAAGTATAACGGCAGGAGGCCAGAGGTTTTTCGCAAGGAAAACCTCAGCAACCCGGAAGGGTTGCGAAAAGCGCAGGAGGCGCGAAAACAGAGTGTCGAAGATCCATGGGATGATGGATGTCGGCAAGCGCTCGATGATGAACTCGCAGACGGCGCTGCAGACAGTCGGTCACAACATCGCCAATAAAGGAACTGAAGGCTACTCGCGCCAGCGTGTAGAACTTCAGACCGCGGAGCCGATCGGTATCGGCAAGCTTCGCATTGGTATGGGATCAAAGACGGCTGCCGTCACTCGCGTCAATAATCCTTACCTTGAAAAACAAATCGGTAACGAACAGGCGACGCTCGGCTATTGGAATTCCAAGCACGAGTCGATGACTCGGGTCGAAGCAATCTACAACGAACAGTTGAACAAAGGTCTCAATACTTTCGTATCTGACTTCTTCAACACGTTCCGAGAACTCAGCAACAACCCTGAGTCGCTCGCAACGCGTACGCAAGTCAAAGAGAGCGCCGATCTTCTTACGAAAGACTTCAAGCGTATTAACAATCAGCTCACTGAGATCCAAAAAGACATCGACCATCAGGTTGAGGTTCAAGTTTTCGATATCAACGAGATGACGACCGAGATCGCGAAGCTGAACGAAAAAATTCAGATGGTCGAAATTCAGGGATCGCCTGCGAACGATGAGCGCGATCGCCGCGATCTCTTGATCAAGAACCTTGGCGAAAGAATCAATATCCGTTGGGCCGAAGGCGAAGACGGAATGGTGACGATCACGGGCGGAAACTCTGCTCTTCTCGTCGCTGGAACCGATGCTAAGCAATTGAGCGTGCAGGCGACACCAGAAACAGACACGAAGGGCGAAGCCAACTTCGACGTTTTCTATAAGAGCTCGAACAGCGCGACTCCGATCAAGGTCACTCAACAGTTCTCGGGTGGCGCGCTCGGTGGACTCTTAGAAGTTCGTGATCAACACATCGGGAACCTTCTCAAAGACGTCGACCAAATGGCGTATGGCCTTGCGACGACGGTGAATGCCGTCCACTCACGCGGCTTCGATGGCTACAATAAACAAGGTCAGCAATTCTTCGCCGTTCCTGATTCCGTTCGTCACGCGGCTCGCGCGATGGCGGTTTCGGATGCTATTTCGAAAGATCCGGTGAAGATCGCGGCGGCGGCATCGCCTTCGGGTCCAGGGGACAACCGTATTGCGACGGCACTCAGTCGTTTGCAGTTCGAAAATATTATGGGCAATGCCGATCGGACTCCGGCCAATCTCGAAGAAGCGGGCGCTGCGAACACGGTTGATGAATTCTACAATGCGATGGTCGGCAAAGTGGGAATTCAAACCCGCAAAGCTGAAACTTCGGCGGCTTCGCAAAAAGACATCGTCGGGCAGTTGAAGAACATCCGCGAAAGCATCAGCGGTGTGTCTCTCGATGAAGAGACGACAAAAATGATCGAATTCCAAAAAGCTTACGACGCGTCGGCGCGCTTGATTCGCACAGCCGACGAGATGTTCGACACCGTACTGAACTTGAAACGAATGTAAGGACGTATCTAAGTGCGCATAGCGGATAAGATGGCTTTTGAACAAGTGAAGACGTCAATCGGTAAGAATCGTACCGATATGGCGGAGCTTCAGAATCAGGCTGCGACACAGAAGCGCCTGACAAAGCCATCGGATGACCCGCTCGCAGCCACTCGTGTTTTGCAGGCCCGTACGGACATCAATACTGGTCAGCAATTCATCAAGAGCATCAATCAAGCGAAGATGTTTCTCGAGTACTCGGATCAGAGTTTGGGCGAACTCTCTGAAGTCTTGATGCGTGCAAAAGAACTCGCGGTTTCTCAATCGAACGATGCTTCGGCTGATGAGCACACGCGCCGCGTGACGGCGACCGAGGTTCAGCAGCTTTTTTCTCAGGCAGTTCAAGTCGGTAACCGCAAAATCGGTGATCGCTTCTTGTTCGGTGGTTTTAAGACCACGCGTCCTCCGTTTGATCCGAACGGGAACTATCGCGGAGATTCAGGCGAGATTAAAATTTCTGTCGATAAAGAAGCTGCGGTCGCGATGAATATTCCGGGAGACCGGGTGTTCTTGGGTCGATCTGTGCAAACTCCGCGCAGTGCGGGTCCGGCGCAGCAAAATCCAGCTTCTCCGCAATCACCCGCTGAAGAGCCCGTCGTTCTGCGTGGGCCAGCTGGTGAGAAGCTCGCAATGCTTAACCAGGACGTCTCGGGAGCGACCAGCGTAGGGTCGGGACCAAAAGACGCTGAGCAACCCAAGAGCATGCTGGGTGAATCGTGGAGTACAGAAGGAATCAGTATCTTCAAGGTCCTTTCGGACCTCGAAACGGCTCTGCGAGTGAACGATAAAGCCACAATTCAAGAGTCGATGGATACACTCGACGAAGCGTTGGCTCAGGTCGTGATTTCACGCTCTCAGCTCGGTGCGCGGTCGAATACTTTGAACAGCAGTATCGAGAACCTTCAGAAGGGCCAGGTCGAGACCAAATCGATGTCCTCACAATTGGAGGACGCGGATACGTTTGAGCTGGTCAGCGACATAAACAAAACTGAGAGTACTCTTAAAGCGTCGCTTGCGACTTCAGGCAAGTTGATCCAGCCAAGTCTTCTTGACTTCCTCAGATAGAAAGAATAGCTACAGTTCCGTTTCAATTCAGCCGTAAGAGCTGACATAGGATTTTTCGCCGTGCCGTTGTTTTGATGGTGCGACAAAACTTCCTCTCTTTTTGACCAGGATGTTGAAGGAGATTCTGCCATGTTGGTTCTGACGCGTAAGCTGGGCGAAAGTATCGCGATCGATGATCACATCAAGATCCGCGTTGTCCAGATCAAGGGCAAACAGGTTCGCCTGGGTATCGAAGCCCCTAAAGACACAAAGATTCACCGCGAAGAAGTTTATCTAGCTATTCAGAATCAGAATGAAGAGTCATCGAAGGCTTCGTCTGAAACGACTCGCTCGGTTGCTAAACTCCTCAAGACATAGAGCTTTCGTAAAACAAGGAAGCTCTCGTCATTTCTAACCCCATTAGGCTAGACCTTTTGCTAGTGCGTTATTATCTCCTCACCAGAATTTTTCTTGCACCAGGAACTTACAGAAACTTACGCTTAAGACTGAAGACGAGTCTCGGCTAACAATCTTTTTTCGAAAAGATGCCTTCGAGGGGAAGGAATGGCTCAACTCGTTTCACCGATTTAATAACTTGCTGTGTCTTATTCGTATGCGGCATCCTCGTTAAGAGGGAGGGGTCTTATGGTAATCCAGACGTCGAGATTCGGAGCAGTTCGTCTGCAAGACGATGACGTCATTGAGTTCCCAGAGGGAATTCTCGGATTCAACGATCTTCGTCGTTTCGTCCTTCTCGACGATCCGAACGATGAGATCTTTGCGTGGCTTCAGAGCTGCGAAATTCCACAGATCGCATTTCCTGTTCTCGAGCCTGAACTCTTCGCTCAGAACTACGAAGTCGCTCTCACGAAGCATGACCTCGAAAGCCTCGGCCTTCAAAAAAATCAAAAGACACGTTCGTTCTCGATCATCACGATTCCAGACGACGTGACTCAAATGACTGCGAACCTCAAAGCTCCAGTCGTCATCAACATCGAAAAACGCACGGCTCGCCAAATCGTCCTTCAGGACAACAATCTGGCGATTCGCGAACCGATCTTCGCGAAACTTCAGAGCCGCGTGGTTTCGAATCCGCAAACTTCAATCAAGAGCCAAGCGACTGATTGGGGTGTTGCGATCCGTCTTCCAGAAAAAGATTCTGGACCCGGAAGCGAAGCAGGGTTGTAATCCTGTTCCATGAAAGTTTACGAATACAAAGCGTGTAGCACGTGCCGCAAGGCCGTGAAGTTTTTGAACGACAACGACATCGCGTTCGAAGCGGTTCCGATCGTCGATCGTCCACCAACAAAAACTGAACTCAAGAAGATGCTGAATCATTTGAAGAGTGAAGGCGGAAGCCTAAAGAACCTCTTCAACACATCAGGCGAACTCTATCGCGAGTTCAAAGTTGCAGATCAGTTGAAAGCGGGAATGAGCGAAGCGGAAGCTCTCGAACTCTTGTCAGCGAACGGCAAACTTATCAAACGTCCGTTCGTTCTCGTAGACGAAAAAGGCCTCGTCGGTTTCGACGAAGCTGAGTGGAAGAAATTCTTTAAAGTTTGAATCGAAGCGCCTATCGTCTTCTAAAAATTTGAAAGGTGATTAGGATGCGATTGCTGCTTGTGTCGGTTACAATGACCTGGCCGTCGAGCGAGATTTTGAATTGAGATTTTAGGTCTTCCAGTTCGGAAAATGAGCTCACACCGACGTTAACCTTGCTGCAACCCTTCGGAATTTTTGCAGTCAACTGCCCCTCGCTTTCTCCATTTTTGAGTTCCAGCTCCTCATCGAGGCCCGAACAGCTAATATGAAATCTGGTGCGAGCATGTTCTCCGAGATTCGTAGCGGAAAGCGTGAATAT
>DATLHP010000373.1:0-9911 GCA_035539835.1 Bdellovibrionales bacterium | reverse complement strand
GCATGGACGAGATTCTTGAATGGATCGCGGCTCAGGTCGAACGGACTGAGAACACTGTTCGCGAGGGATTGACGCTGGCAATGGCCGGTAAACCGAACGTCGGTAAGAGCTCGCTCTGTAACCGGCTTCTTGGTGAAAAGCGTCTTCTAGTGTCTAACGTCGCTGGTACGACGACGGACGCTGTCGACACAGAACTCGTCTATGAAGGTCGCAAATTCGTTTTGATCGATACAGCGGGTCTTCGCCGATCGGCTCGACGAGATGAAGGACTCGAGATTCTCTCGACTTTCAAAACTCGCGATGCGATTCGCCGAGCCGACATCGTTCTTCTCGTCGTTGATGGCAATGAAGGACCGACGTCGCAGGATGCGAAGATCCTGGCACAAATTCTCGAAGCCCATCGCGCCGTTCTTCTCGTTGCGAACAAAGTAGATATTGCCGAAGAGAAGCATGAGCAGTTCCGCAGCTGGTTTAGAAGTCGCGTCGAAACTGAGCTTCATTTCTTCCCGGATATTCCGATCGCGTTCACGAGTGCTGTGACGGGCAAAGGCCTTAAGGATCTTTTCGACACTATCGTCGAGATGGAAAAGAAGATCACGATGCGTATCTCGACACGCAAGTTGAACGACTTCTTCATGCAGGTGATTCGTCAGGCTCCGGCGCCGGTTTACAATAACCGCGACGTGAAGTTCTATTACCTCACTCAGACGACCCAACAGCCGCCAGCATTCATTGCCTTTGCCAACCATAAAGAAGGCGTGACGCCGCAGTATCGACGTTTCTTGGCAAAGCGAATTCAGGACGAATTTGGCCTCGAAGGAATTCCAATTCGAATCTTCGTCATGTCGGGAAGCCACGGTCAAAAGCGTCGTCTTCCGCGCGCTGACGAATCAGGTGCTCTTGTTGAAGGCTCGGAGCTGGATGCAGATGATGTAATCGACGAAGCAGACTTCGAACTCGATATCGATGAAGCGGGCTTCATGGAATACGACCTCGATGGCACAGCAGAGCGTGAGGAAAAGGAATGAGTCCGCGAAAGCGCACACTCTGGGGCACGAAATTCGGTTTCTACCTGGCAGCGGTAGGATCGGCGTTCGGCCTTGGAAACTTGTGGCGCTTTCCGTATGTCACCGTCGAGAACGGCGGTGGTGGCTTCGTTTTTCTTTATGTTCTTTTCGCTTTCGCTCTTGGGCTTCCACTCTTGATCGGCGAGCTTATGCTCGGAAAACTCACGCGACGGTCAGTGATTTCGGCCTGTCAGCGATTGGTCGATGACGAAGAGCTCTCAGTGCGAGTGGGCGCGAAGAAAGAGACTTCTTCAAATTGGATCTGGGTCGGTCGTTTCTCGGTTCTCACATGTCTTTTGATTCTGTCGTATTACGCTGTGATTTCGGGATGGGTTCTGCATTTCTTAATGCAGTTCTTTGTCGGACAGTTTTCCAGTAGTGGATTTGACGTCGAGAAAAGTCTGACTGTTCTTCGTGAGAACGGAATTCTGCAAATTGCACTGATGAGTGTTCATATTCTCATTACGCTCGTGATCGTTATCAAAGGCGTGCAAGAAGGAATCGAAAAATGGGTCGGCAACATCATGCCGATTTTCATCGGTCTTCTGATCGTCCTGGCGCTGAAGAGTCTCAGCCTTCCGAGTGCGACCGACGCACTTCGTTTCATGTTCTATCCGAACTTTGCGAGTCTGACGGTCTATTCGCCGCTTCACGCGGTAGGGCATGTACTATTCACGCTTTCGATCGGAATCGGAACGATGGTTACCTTCGGAAGCTATCTCAATGAAATGACCCGAATTCCCGCAGCGGGATTTCGAGTCACGACTATGGATACGCTGATCTCGCTTTTCGCGGGTCTTTTGATCTTCCCTTTGTTGATCGGCCTGATGCCAGCGAAAACGGGACCAGAACTTTTGTTCCAGACCTTGCCGCGTTTGCTGGCTGACCTCGATAGTGGATTCTTTTTCGGCGTCGCTTTCTTTATTTGCCTCTACATGGCGGCGTTGGCCGCCAGCATCGGTTTACTTGAATCAGTGGTCGCAAATCTTCTCGAGGTGACGAAGCTAACGCGCGCGCAGGCGGCGTGGTTCACGGGTTTTGCGGCTTGTGCGGTGGGTGTGATTCCGGCTCTTTCGACTTCGAAATTCGGTAATGTGAATGTTCGAGGACTTGGTTTCTTCGAACTTCTGGATTCGATTCTGATCAACGGAATTTTGCCCGTATCGGCACTGGGAGTTTCATGGTTGATCGCACGTAAGCTCAAGCGCGAGCGCGCCGAAGAAGAGTTCGTCAACGACGAGACCATTGCGACTCAGATGCTCTATTCGCACTGGAGCTTCGTCATGAAGGTTCTCGCGCGAGGAATCATTCTAGGGTCGATCGTTCTTGCGCTCTTGGGTCTACTGGGAGTGATTTGATTGCCGACGGTGGAGATCTCTTTCATCATTCCGGTTTTCAACGCGGGAGAGATGCTTGCTCGCTGCGTGAGCTCGATTCAGAAACAAGATATCGCTGAAAAGTTCGAAATCATCGTCGTTGATAACGGCTCAACCGATGGAGCTGTCGAACAAATTGAAGCAGGCGGTGTTCGCGTGGTTCGCGAATCGGTGAAGGGCGCAGCTTCCGCTCGCAATCTTGGTATTAAAGAATCGTGCGGTCGTTTTCTGGCTTTTCTCGACGCTGATATCGAGCTCGATCCGAACTGGGCCCGCGAGTGTGCGGCGATGCTTCGCTCTCCGTGGATCGACTGCGTACAAAGCCCTATTGTCCCAGACTGTCTTCGCGGAACACGTATGCGGTCGCTTCGCGAAGCATTTATCTCGTTTAAAACAAAGGGCACATTCAATTATTTGAATCGTTCCATTGACGGGCTTCCGGTTGTGAATTCAGCGGCGTTCATGATGCGTAAGGCATTGATCGAAAGCCGTTCGCTACAGTTCGATCCCCAGCTTCTTCGCTGTGAGGACCTGGATTTCTCATACCAGCTATTCTTCCGCGGCTGCAGCTTTGCGACCGTGTCGACGACCCAAGCTCGAGTGTTCGACACACGCGGAATATTCGCCTATTTGCGTCGCTCTTTTTGGACTGGGTACTATACGGCGGGTGTTCGTGCGCTTTGGCGCGTTAGCGGCGTGGTTCGCTTCAGAGATCGAGTGAGGGGTCTGAGCTCACTCGTCTGGCAACCTTCAGGCTTCGCCTTCATCTATTTCAATTTCTTAGCGACATACCTTGGTGAATTGGTAGGCACTCGAGCCTTCACCTCGGCCACCTCGGCAGTGATTCGGAGAGCTGAGCCAGATCATAAAAACTCATTGTTATTGCGGCTTTATTTGAAGGGTCAAAACACTGAGTTCGCGTTATCACCCCTTGTACGCTGGGTTCGACTCGATGAATCGTGGATGATGATCGACGTCGCCTCTGGAAAAAGAATTCGATTTGAGGGTAAGAACGCCGAACGAATCGAAAGAATTTTGACTGAAGGCGCCGGCTCTTCCAAAGCCATTGAGATATCTGGTCTTCACGAGATGGATCTTGTGCGTGACATGTGCACAAAGAACTTTTTAATATCTGCTCATGGGCAAGCAACAGCATAAATCGTCATCGGTTTCCATGGAGTTCGTGTTGAGACTCAATCCGGCGGTTCTCTATAAAGAGGCCGGAGATGAAATCCATGTGATTAACGTGAACAGTCATCAAGGGCTGCTGCGTATCGATGGAATTGCTTGCGATCTTTTTAAGTCGATCAACGGCGAGCAGTCATTGCGCGCGATCGTTGATCAGCTTGTCGTTGAGCATGAAGTTAAATCTGCGGATCGAAGAAAATTCGAGGCGGAATCCAAGAAATTCGCGAGCGATCTCGTCGCAGCCGAAATCGCCTTCGCGGTTTAGAAATTATTTAGACAGTTTGCAAGTCACCGGCGCTGCATCTTCGACAGTGCTCGCGTTTGGATCGGCGCCAGGAAACATTTCTGCGAGTTCGCTGTATGTGAGTTCGCCCGAGATTTTCGACTTTTTTCCGCTCTTCAGCGCGAGTAGATCCGAAATTTTAAAGCTCAATGCAAACCAGCTTTCACATTCGTCAGAGTAACTAACTTCGTATCGGTCTTTGTGAAAGCCAGCATGCTGTAGGCCGTCACTGAAAGTGCTCGACGGCTCGTCCGTGTCGAGATCTTTCACTTCGATTTTTCTGACTTCAGCAAGTCGCGCTTTCGGCGCAGAGCAAACGATCGCTGACGGAAAATGGCCGACCTGAATTTCATTCGCGAAAGCGGTCGAGTTCAACGACAGAACCACGAGTACGAGAGATAGCTTTGACATGACTAAAGCCCTTTCTTTTTTCAATTTAGAATTCTGTTTGGCAGACCATTCCGATTTTCATGCCGCCGTAGCGGATGAAGCCGACTTGGCGGCCGCCGCGATCGCGGTTTTGAGAAAACTCAGCTTCTAAAGCGACCTTTTCAGCAGCATCGGCAATCGAGAATGCGAGCATGTCGCCCGTGTTCGTGTAATCGATGATGTTTTCATTTGAAGCCTCAAGCAGCGTTCTTTGGCCCTTCATGAGGCGGATCGTTCCGACCATGGGATTCACTCCGCCGACAGCGTAAGGAACGAAGAGCTCGAGCCCTTTCGTTGGTGCTTTGCAATGAACAACTGCGACGCCAGCGAAGGCTTCAGATGCAAGCAGGGCCATAGAGACAATTGCCATCGCCGTAACGGCGAGAACTTTTTTCATGAACATAATCAGCGACCTCTTTTATAACGCACGTCCCGTGCGTCTAAGTAGTTGGCAAGCATGTAGAGCAAGCCATTGGCCGTCGCTAGCTAGCAGTAGATTCTCGAATACGGTGAAGGAATCCCGACATATTTCAGAAGGGTGCCGCTGAAGGGCACTTTCCATCAGAAAATGAACGGGTAGAGTTTCTCTGTCGAGAGAACTAACAGGCAAAAAGGGGGTCGCAGGGGTTTACCCCCGCATTCGCGAGGGCCTTGGCCCGAGGAGTGCGAAGGCCGGAGGCCGCAGCATCACATTAGAAATTGACGCCGAGGACGCCAACCAAGAGGTATGAATCGCCCGAAGGTTGAACTCCGGTGGACTGGTCTTCGGCGTCGAAAATGATCTGTCCTTCGTTTGCGAAGTTGACCATCTGATAGAGACCTTGGAATCCGAAGAACATTTTGTTTTGCATCATCGGCAGTTCGATACCTGCGCCGACATTGGCTCCAAAAGCCTGATCTTTTCCGAAGTTCGAAGTCCCACTGACAGTCGTCGTTCGGTAAATCTGCGAGAATCCGCCCACCAAGTATGGATTGAGGTCAGCGAGTCCGCGGGTCACGTTTTGGGTGTTGAAGTAGTACTTAATGAGAAACGAGAGATCAGAGATGCTGACTGTTCCAGATACCGGAGCGTTTTTTCCGCGAACGACGAGCGTGTGATCGCTGGTTAGATATCCGATTTGAAGCGCGAAACGCAGATTGAAGAAATAAGAGAGAAAAAGTCCGAAGCCAGCGCTGCCGGATTTGATTTTTTCGAGGTTCCCAGTCCATCCGCGATAGCCGCCGATAAAACCGAGGGTCATCAAACGACCATTGCGGAAGAAGTTGATGTCCTCTTCTTCGTCCATCGACTCTTCAAATTCACTATAGTCGGCAAACGGGTCGTAGGCATCGTCGCCTTCATTTTGGGCAAGCAAGAGGCCTGGGCGGACCGGAATGCCGGTTTCGTCAGCTTTTGCCGTTGAACCGAGAGAAACGCAGAGCATTAGTGCGGCGAAAGCCCACGTGGAAAGCCCGCGAAAAACCATTTTTCCCCCAGAATCCGAGATCGCTGAACCCATGTCTTTATAGCGTAGATATAACGTAACAATAGAGCAAGGACGGGACCACCGGAATTCGACGGAATAAGCCCGGTGTGGCAATCGACTGAACACTCGTCCAAAGACTGGACACTGGTTCATTGGGCTGATTCAATGTGCCCGTGATCAATTACAAGTCTTCGGGTGTTGATGTCGAAGCGGGCGATTCGCTCGTAGACTGGCTCAAAGAGAGTGGGCCTCGTACGATGCCGCACGCCGATCGATTGGTGTCTGGAATCGGCGGGTTTGCCGCCATCTTCCGAGCCGGTTTTCCCGAAATGAAAAAACCGTGTCTGGTGAGTTCTACCGACGGCGTCGGAACGAAAATCAAACTCGCATCAGAATTCGAAATGTACGAAGGCGCAGGCCAAGATCTGGTCGCGATGTGCGTGAATGATCTAGTTTGTGCGGGCGCACAGCCATTGTTCTTCCTCGACTACTACGCAACCGGAAAGCTCGAACTTTCCGCAGCCCAGAGATTTTTGAAAGGCATTCGCGATGCGTGTATCGCATCCGACTGCGCTTTGATCGGTGGCGAGACAGCAGAAATGCCAGGCCTCTATCACGGAAAAGACTTCGATGCGGCGGGCTTCGCGGTCGGCATCGTCGACGAAGACAAAATTCTCGGCGCCCATCGCGTGAGTGTCGGATCTAAAGTCATTGGTCTTGAAAGCTCAGGCTTTCATTCAAACGGCTATTCGCTTTTGCGCAAAGTTTTCGAAGGTGATCTTGAGAAATGGCGCGATGTTTTGATGCGGCCAACGCACCTCTATGCGCGCGTGGTACTCGATCTCGTGAAAGAGGACCTCGTGCAAGCCGTTGCGAATGTGACGGGCGGCGGAATGGAAAACCTTCCGCGTGTGATGCCGAAGGGATGCGTGCTTCCGCTCATCGATTGGGCTTGGCCATCTGAATTTCTCGAAGTTCAAGATCGTTCAGGTCTTTCGCGAGAAGAGATGCTCAAAACGCTGAACTGCGGGGTGGGCTTGGCTCTTTTTGTAGATCCGGCAAAAGTCGCACAAGTCGAAGCGGTCGTCGCTCGTCATAAGTTCAAGACCATGTCGCTAGGGACGCTGGCGAAGGCCGACTCTGTCGGTGCCGAACCAGAGGTGCGCTACTAATGCGTGCAACGAGCGGGAACAACAGTATGGTCCCGCCCGCAAAACCTCGCTGGGCTGTCTTGATTTCGGGCCGCGGTTCGAATCTGGCGGCACTTCTCGATCACCCTGATGAAATCGATATTCGCGTTGTCGTGAGTTCGAGCTCAAAAGCTGAAGGGCTTTTGCGTGCAAAACGGGCAGGAATCCCGATTCGCATCGTAGAAACCGAAGTCGTAAACGGAAAAAAGAAAATCAGCTACGATCGTCTGACGACTGAGCTTCAACGTATCGGTGTGACGCATGTTGCGCTCGCGGGTTACATGCGAATTATTCCGCCAGGATTCATCGCGCAATGGAAAAACAGAATTATCAATCTTCATCCGTCTTTGTTGCCGCTTTATCCGGGGCTCGATAGCATTCGCATTGCCCATGAAGAAAAATCGGATCTAGGCATCACCGTTCACGAAGTGAACGAAGAGGTTGATGGAGGACGCATCATCGCTCAGCGGACCTGCTTGAAGAGCGGTGAGATGTGTGAATTTGAGTTTGCTGAGTTTCTCGTTCACACGGGAGAGCAGCGACTCTTGAAGCAGGTCGTTTCAAGGAGAAAGCATGGCGACTGAATCTCAAGTCTATGACCTCGTCGTCGTTTCGGCCTATGGCCGTGGCGACTGGACGGCAATGGAGCTTGCCAATCGCGGTTGGAAAGTCGTGCTTGCTGATGTTACGGATCAACTGGGTCAGTTGACACCAGAAGATTACGAGGGACCATTTGGACTTCTCGAAGCGCAAGACCTGGTTGCATCACAACGTGCGCGCTTGGCTGATGAAGGCGAACTCGAAGCTGTCACGCAAGGGTTCTCGATGTGGACCGCCGACGGCCCACTTGAGTTTCGAAGTGATCTCACGCCATTTTTGATGCGGGCACGTGAAGTTCCTGAGAGTGTCGAAGCATATTTGCGCCACGCAGGTGCAAAATCGTCAGAGTCAGATCGCGAGCGTCGTGCAGTGGCTCGCCTGGCGTATGATCGAAATTGGCTTGCGCAGTTTGCGCATTCGATTCATAGCCCAATTCATCGTCAGAACCATGTCGCTGCTGAAAGTGGAACTGCGAGCCCATTGTTTTCTGCATTCTCGATTCGTCAAACCACCGAGCAGGGACCTTTGCGTGGTTTAAAACACTGTCAGACGGTCGGAGTGAATGTTCGCCAAAAAAGTCGTGTGCGCGATGTTCGTTTGAGCGGCCGTATTGCCGACGCTGTCGAGTTTTCTGATGAGCGCTCTGGAGCTGAGCGAGCTCGTTCGGTCATGTGGTGCTTATCACCTGTCGAAACGAAAACGGTTTCTGAAAACCTCTTCAATCTTCTGTTTCCAAATGGTGCACCGGCACCGCACTGGAGCTGGGAGCGAATTCGCTTTCGCTTTAACGATGCTGAAATCGATTCGTCGCTTCCGCTTTGGACTGTGCTCATTCATGACCGCGATCTTTCGTGGACTCGGGCGAACATGGTTGTCTTGCGTCGCCGCAAGGGCAGCGAGTTTCTAGATGCATGGGTGAAGGTTCCAGCCTGGATGCGCTCGGATCGGAGCGCATTCGAAGGTATCCGTCGCGAGATTGAATCGATTTTGCGCGAACGCATGTCTGGCGAGCTTGTTCCGGTATTGAGCGACTTTGCGCCATTCATGTGGCCGGTTTATGACGAATCTGATTTGAATTCGTTTAAGCCAGTGAAGACCTCGAATTTGTTCTTTAGCTCAGCTGAATTCTGGCCTGGCCTCGATTGGTTGGGACGATTCAAACACGAGCAAAAAGTCGTCGCGCAACTCGAGAAGTTGAAGGCGCAGTGGGATGCTGCAGAAGTTAAAGCCGCCGCGAAAGAAGCGAAGGCCGCTGCTAAGATTGGAAAAGAGAACTCGTTATGATCGAACGCTACACCCGACCAGAAATGGGAGCGATCTGGACGCTCGAAAATCGTTTTCAGAAAATGCTCGATGTCGAGATCGCTGTCGCCGAGGTTCAAGGCGAACTTGGAATTATTCCGCGCGAAGCCGCGGTTCAAATTCGGAAAAAATCTTCGTTCAATGTTGATCGCATCAACGAGATCGAAAAAACCACTCGCCATGACGTGATCGCGTTCGTTTCAGACGTCGCGGCTCAAGTCGGAAAACACGGGCGTTATGTTCACTTTGGTCTGACCAGTTCGGATGTCATCGACACCGCGATGTCTTTGCTTGTCGGCGATGCCGGCAAACTCGTCATGCAAGGGCTCGTTCGCTTAGAAAAGGTTCTGCGCGCTCGCTCGCAAGAATTCTCGGATACTCTTTGTGCAGGTCGTACGCATGGCATGCACGCTGAGCCAACTTCGTTTGGTTTCAAACTGGCTGGATTCTGGACAGAGACGATTCGCAATCGTGAACGTCTTGAGCGAGCACTCGAACAAATGCGGGTCGCTAAGCTTTCGGGCGCTGTCGGTACCTACTCGACGCAGACGCACGAAATTGAAGAGGGCGTTGCCAAGAAACTTGGCTTAAAGCCCGAGAAAGTTGCGACCCAAGTCGTTCCGCGTGATCGTCATGCTGAAGTGATGTGGGTGCTTTCTATGATCGGAGCTGGCCTTGAGCGCCTGTCGGTCGAGCTTCGTCATTTACAACGAACTGAGATCGGTGAAGTCGTCGAAGGGTTTTCGAAAGGCCAAAAGGGTTCGAGTGCGATGCCGCACAAAAAGAATCCGATCTCTGCTGAGAACGTAACGGGGCATGCGCGTTTGTTGCGCTCATATGCGCAAGCGGCGATGGAGGATATCGCTCTTTGGCACGAGCGCGATATTTCGCATTCGGCGGTTGAGCGTGTGATTTTTCCGGATGCCTTTATCGTTTGTGACTACGCACTGGATCGAGTTGTGAAGCTTATCGAGGGTCTTGAAGTGAACGAGAAACGCATGCTTCAAAAC
>DATLHP010000372.1:0-18866 GCA_035539835.1 Bdellovibrionales bacterium | reverse complement strand
TCCTGGGCCCGTGTCCTTTACATGCAACACAAACCAGTTTCGATTTTTATCCGAACGATCGATTTCTGTTTCAATCGCAATGGATCCTGGATCCTTCATCGCCTGGCATGCGTTGTTCACAAGATTGAAAACGACTTGCTGCATGAGGTGTGGTTCGACACGCACGTTCGCATCCGTTTCCGTCAAGTTCACTTCACTGCGATGCTCTCGCATGGCTGTCTTCAACATCGGAAGAGTTCGGCGAACGATATCATTGAGTGAAACGAGCGCTTGCTTCTGATCAGTATCACCCTTCGAAAAATCCAAAAGATTTTCAATGATCTTCTGCGAGCGTGTTGCCGCCTTTTCGATTTCGCCAATGTCTTCTTTCAACGTGCCTGTATCGGCTACTTCGGCTAACAAAACTTGAGCAAGGCTACGAATTCCAGTGAGTGGGTTATTCAGCTCGTGTGCGATATTACCCGCAAGAAGTCCAACGGCTGCGACTTTCTCAGACTGAATCATGCGGCCATGAAGCTCGCGCGCCGACGTAATATCGACATAGTGATTGATGACGGTCGTAGCACGATCGTCATCACCGAGGCGAATCGGATAGCTGCGGACCTCAAACACTCTGTCGCCGCGTTTAATTTGATTTTTTTGAGGCTGCCCTGTCTTCAAAGCATCCGCTATCGGACATCCACGACAGATAGAATCACTTTGCGCGAAAACGCGATGGCAAAGGGACTCAAATGTTTTTGTTCCCGCCGGAGCCTTGGTGAAATTTCGATTCGAACGAATCACCTGGTAGTCGATGTCGACGAGCGCGATGGGATCTTTGATTCCATCGAAGGTTCCTTCCCACTGAAGCGATGTCGCCTTCAAATGATATTCGAGAATGATCCGATCCAGCGCAATCGCCAGAGGCTGAAGCCGCTCTGAAATGAAAGCGATGAACTCTTCGACCCTTGCATCAGGCAGTGCGTGTTCAAAAAACAGTGTCGCAGGCGCCTCGTCTGAACCCGCCGGTGCAATCGCACGCCGCTTGAGAGGAACAGCAAGAACTTTTGCCAAAGGACGACCGAACTCATTGGCAAGATAAACGCGGTCCTCGTGATCGTTGACGCGCATTCGTGGTCGATTCGACCACATTTGGCGCGCTTCTCGCTCGACCACTTGTTTTCCCTGAAAAAATTGAATGACCGGAGTTCTCTCTGCGACAACGTAGCCGAGCATCGGCGCGCGCAGTTCATGAAATTTCTTGAGTTCTTTTTGAATGAGACCCATCAATTCTTCGACTGAGGAAAGAAGCGAGAGGTCTTTGATGAAACGCACGAGATCTCGAACTTTACTGAGCTTGGATTCAATTTCGAGCTTGCTGTTCTCTTCGGTGGTCGTTCGTTCGGCAACAATCTGTTCAAGACCCGACGTAAAGCGTTCAAGCTGACGGTTTTGTTGCTTTACCTCACGCAGAAGCGACGCCTGAGTGATTTTCAACCGATGATGTTCGACGGCGCTATCAATATCGCGCTTGAGAAGCTCCGGCTCCCATGGCTTCTGAACGAAGCGAAAGACATGAGCCGAATTGACCGCACCTTCCATGACGCTGACATCAGGCAGTCCAGTGACCAGCATGCGGGTCACTGCGGGAGATCGATCGAAAACAGTTTTTAGAAATTCAACGCCAGTTGAGTCTGGAAGTTTTTGGTCTGCGATCACGACCGCATAAAGACCGGCGTTTTTTTCGAAGAGGAGTTCTTTTGCCGACTTTGCATCCAGAGCCGTATCGAGTTGCCACTTCGAACCGCGCAGCAATCTCTGCGCGCTTTGAAGCACATTCTCATCGTCGTCGACCCATAGAATTCTGAACTCGCTCATTCAGGCTCATATGGTACCGATATTTTTAGCGCGAAGCTTGCTCTTCTTTTAGAGTTTCGGCCCACAACGATAACGCTGTTGGCAATTCATACTCCAAAAGATCCGCAACCAACACGGTATCAGACTTGGTGAATGCATCGGTGACTTCGACAATGACGTTATTCATCAGCTTCTCAGCCTCAAACCACTTTTCAGAGCTTTTCACAGGTCGACCGACTCCGGAGGCGGCTCCGCGTACATGCAGGATCGTATCGACGAGCCACTGACAGCCATCCAAAATCTCGACGAAAGACCGTCTCGCATTTGCCGCATCAGGACCGCGAAGCGCTTCTGCCGAGGTAATACAAGCCGCCTCGATCTCTGGAATAAATGTCAAAGCCGAAGCAAGAGCGCCGCCAATCAACTGCTCAGGACTGTTTGAGGCGATCGTCAAATCCTGAATTCCATCGCTTGCGTTGCCAGTGAACTTCACTTCGTCAGCTTCATCCAGCAAAACTCCGTTGACTCGAATTTCGCAGATCACCTCTCCACGCTTCGAAAAGTCCTCTTCGAGCGCACGAATGATCTCCCCAAGAGTCGCACAATGTGGATATTGAGCGCGAAGCTGTTCGTTATCCCAAATTGACGTCGTCATGAGAGCCTCCTACTTCGCGTTCATTCAGACCGCGACCATAAACTTCCAATACTTGTCCGAGACGTCGATGAGCCACACTATTGGCTTCAATCAACGCAGCCATTTCTTGAGGACCGATGCGCAAGCGTTCGACTTGGAACCACCGGATAATCGGCCCGACTTCTTCAACCGCCCGCTCGATCTGCACCATGATGTCGTCACAGCGATCAATGATTGCGACCGCCGTTTGGTTACCAGGATTTCTACCCAACGCCTCGATTTGCTCAAGAGCAATCACGTTCGTTTCATGCAATCTTTCGATCGCCAAAAGAAATGTTTCATTCGGCGGTGGCGGAAATGATTCGCCCATATAGAGCGCCTTCAACAATTCCCACTGAAACTGTTTCGACTGATCTTTGCCAGCCAGGTAAGGCATCATTGGTCCCGGCACATTGACCGTTCTCAACTCTGTCGTCTCACCCTTCAGCATCGCTTTTGCTTCGCGCACGATTTCATCAGAGGCAATGGAATCTTCGCTGGCGATGGAAAGAATACGGCTGCCGTTGGATCGAGGGCCTGTCTCCCATAGACAAACCGACGGAAAACTAATGTTCAAAACAGGTGTATTCGTCAGAGTGGCAATGTGAATTGGAGCACTATCGCCACCAATAACAAGCGAGGCGCGTGCAACGATTGAAAACAGATCGTCTAGAGAAGTTTTCCCGACCAAGTTCACAATCGGGCGATCTCCCGAAACCGCACTCACTTTTTCTGCAATCTCGACTTCTTCCTTTGATCCAACGAGCACGACATTGCCGGAGCCTAAAGAGTTGAGTCCACGAACGATCTGCAACCACTTCGACCAAGCGAACGTTTTGCCAAGGTCGCTAGCGCCGATATGAACAACGATTGAAGCATCTTTAGGCTGAGCGTTCGGAAGTTCGACCTTCCAATCTGACCCGTCAAGATCCACCCCAGCGACACTCGCAAAAAGATCCGTCAAATGAACGCGATTGCCGCGATCGCGACCGACTTGTGCGTAGAAGTACGCACTGCTGTCATCTGGAATTGCTAACGTGCCATCGCTCTGTCGCGTGTATCCCTTTATTTCTGTCGTCGGTCCCGCAAGAGCGTCCGTCAGAAAACTCGAGAACGGTGAAAAACTCAGATTGATGATTCGATCGAATTTTTCGCTCTTCAAAGTATTGCTGAATTCAGACAACTGCTGAAGCGAAGTCTCTAAATCGGGTTTTTCATCGATCAGCGGCTGCAAGATCGATCGGCTGTCTAAAACCCACTGCCTGTGGACGGCGCGGCAGCCTTTTCCGGCCGCAGCGAATTTTTCTCGCGTCAGAAGATGAACCTCGTGTCCCTGTCGAACAAGAGCATTGAGTGTTGGCCATGTCTGATAAATGTCGCCAAGGCGAGCGAGTTGAATGACAAGTATCTTCATTTGGTGGGTACCTGCTCTTTAATCAACGCTTCGAGAAGAAGCATTTTGCGGGCTTCTTCAGAGTAACCTTCGTCTTTTCGCTGATTCAACTTGTGGCGCAATTGAGCCAAAGCCAGTTTCAAGAAATGCTGAAGGTCTTTTTCTGGGGCAAATGTTTTACTCATGGATTTTCCATCTCCAGAACGGAATCAATACTCTGATCAAGCGAACGAATCACCGTGCGGTAAAGTGCCGTTCGGGTTTCAATCTCTGAAATGACATCATTTAGTCTTCTGAGGCGTGTGAAGGCCGGACTGATGTCGTCTTCCACGACACCATCCAACAACGGCACTAGCAGACCAAGCAACGGAGAGTGCCGAATTTTTTCTCTAAATGCGATGATAGATCGCACAGTCTCGGAATAGCTCTTCTGATTCTCGAAAGAGCCGTTCAAAGTTTTTATGCTTATTTTCAATGAATGAATGCGTCCTTCGGCGGTAGTGACTTGGCTCTCGAAAATACCGAAAAGGTGACGCCATTCGAATTCCGAAACGGCAGGAAAATCCGCCTTGAGATGCGACCATTGACGGCGTGTTTGCGACCCCAAACCGTCGATCGGTTTTTTGATATCACTGAACCACATTTTTCTGCACAAACGATCGATCGATCGCGCCACTGATATTTCAGTGAACATCGGGTTGATCTGAGACAACTCAAACCGCCCCAGCGACTGACAATCGACTTTCAGAACTTCAATTTCAGAAGCGAACTCCGAAGCAATGGCTCCGACCTGAAATACGCGACCCGAATAGACTTCACTTGCGATCATCGCGATCGCATCACTTGGCATTCGTTCAGCACAGAAGCGCCGTTCGCGATGACATGGTTTCGAATGCACACATGGAGCACACGTCTCTTTGCTGCGAACAATGATGCTACCGTGCCGATAAGCTCCGGTTCTGTAGGGATCGGATCCGCCCAGAGCTACTTCAACAATCTTAGTGCCAAGGCCTGCAGCCAAGTGCTTGATACTCGTGTCACCTGTCAGCAAGAGTTTCGATTTCTCAAGAATTCCAGCAGCTCCTTCAAGAGTCGTTACAGCAATGAAGGCGCTGACACCATCGCTCTTCAGCCCGTCGATGAATGACTGCAATCGATCGCTTTCAAAAGGTGCCGCTAGAATAGCGAAAACGGCTTCAGGATGACGTACCGAAAACCCCTTCAGTGCTTTTGCAAGTTGCGGAAGAGGCCAGTCTTTTTTTTCATCGCTTGTGAACGGCTGAACGGCGATCACCGTTCCGGTGACCTGCGCAGATTCGAGCACCTTTTTCGCTTCAGCTCGACCCGCTTCTGAAACGACGAGACATGCAGAACGCGGAGTAGTTTCTCCTACGCCCATGCCGAATCTGAAGATGTCATTGAAGTGAAAAACGTCTTTGCTATCAAGATCCACTTGATCGTTCAAAAAGCGAAACCACTTCGAACCAAACGTCGGCTTCATTTGGGCGTCGATACAAAGTCCATTCTTTGTTTTCGCTTCAATGAGACTCAGAATGTATCCACTCAGTCTAGTGTGAGTAAGATTGATGACCAGATCAAACTTTTCGCCATTGAGATGATCGATCATCTGACTAATACGGTCGAACCCTTCAAAGAATGGTCGATCGGATTCGCCTAAACTGCGCTGAATATCTTCGCGATCAAACGAATGGATTTTATCGATCATCGGCAGCAAAGGAACTGCCCGAAGACTTTGTGTGTTCACCAAGAGGTGAATCTCCGAATCCGGGTATCGAACTCGGAGATCGCGAAGCGCAGGAGCGCTCAACAAAAGATCACCGACTCTCAAGAGACTCACGATCAAGATTTTCACGTCACTAGCTCCTCGAGAATCCGCCAAAGTCTGCGCTCTTGAGAATCAATCGATGTCGCCTGAAAGAGGCTGCCTAGCGTTTTGATCGAGACTGGCTCATCGGGCATCAATTCAATTTTTTTAGGATCGAGCACAGCCAACAATTCAGGGCGTGCGCGAACCTGTGTAAGAAATGAGTTTCTGTCACGAGCAACCACGAAGCGGTGCATGCGATGCGACCATTCCGTATGAATCTGTGTGGTCGCACCATGCAAGAAAGCCTGACTGACGCCAAACAAGGTGTCGCACCATGCTTCGAGATCCGCCGACGGATCTGAACCGACGAGAAAATTCTCTTTTTTAAAATGAGTAAATTTAGAAAGAACCCATTCAGCCACTTCACTCGACGCCTCGATGACGACGATTCGAGTTTTCGGAAGCAGCTTCTGCAATTCATCAATGTGGTAGCCGCATCCGGCACCGATCACGCAAACATCGCCTTTGCGAACGCCTGCCGCGACCTTCTTCGCCCAGCTTTGAGCTTCACGGACCGGATCGATGCTCGAAGCGAGCAACCGATTGTCAAAACGTAAAACTGAATGCCCAGAACGAGCAGTTTCTTGCAGGATCAAGCCGGCACCGATCTCGCTTTGTCGAGCACTCTTGCCAACGCGATTCCGCCCTCGACTGTCGGATCTAGCGCAAGAACACGTTCAAGCTCGATGCGAGCCTCAGAAAGACGGCCAACCTGAATCAGAAGCTTGGAGAATACAAAACACAGATCCACATCTTCGGATCCGGCTTCTGATACATACTTTTCTAATCGACGGATCGCAGAGGCTGCGTCGCCGTCTTGCACAGACCATTCGACGGAAAGTCGAATTGCCGTGCGGTTGTTTGAACTAATATCGAGCGCTCTTGCAAGGTTCGCCTTTGCAAGCTCGAGATCCCCCATCGCGCGATGGACAAGCGCCAATCCAACCCACGCCTTATCGTTATTCGAATTGATGGCGACGGCCGCTCTAAACCGTTCGACAGCAGACTCATGGTTCTCGCGTTGAATTTCAAGCGTGCCGTAGTTCACTAGCAAAATGTCTGAATCCGGTTGGATCGTGTAGGCCTTATCGTAAAACTCTTCAGCCGCGTCAAACTCGCCGGCGCGTACGTGAATATTGCCAACGTTCTTATAGATCTCGAAGAGAACCGATCGATCGGCAACAACGAGCTTCAGAATTTCGCGATAAGCAGCCAGCGCCATATCATCGCGCTCAGAGAGATAAAGAGTTTCTGCAATGGCAACATCCGCTTCCAGTGACGGCGTAATCTTCGCCAGCGCGCGATAACACTTCAACGCCTCTTCAAAGCGGCCATCATCTCGCAGACAAGTCGCCATCTCACCCAGTGCCTCAGGGTGATCGGGAGCGCGCAGAAGAACATCGCGAAGAATATTGAACGCCAGACGACTTTCGCCATTCTTTATCAAAATACGTGCGTTCTTCATCAGCATCGCAAGCGTGGGGTCACGATCGAACTCAGCAATCGCTTGTGCCGCTCGCTCCGACGGAAGAGCTCGACCTGCCGAGACGTCATCGCTGACTTTGATCTCTTCAACGATCCGATTTTGACGGGGTGCATGTTCACGAATGATTTCGGATCCAGCCATTTATTCCTCCAAGAACAACGTCGAGTCGACGGAAGTCTCACCGTCGAATTTCAGACAACCATTTCTTAGAGGTAGCAACGTGAATGCCAGCAAGAAGAACGAATGAGTGGCGTTTGGAGGAGTGGCGGACGACGGAACGTTGACTATCGGAGTTCCGCCGTCAGGGATTTGGCGTGAGATTCAATTGCAAACAATTGCAAAGCCGGACGATCGTCCGGCTCGCGATGGCTTATTCTCCGTCGATTAACTTTGATCGCTCGACGTTCGCATAGGCGCCGACGGCGCGACGGGCTTGAGCTGTTGAACGCAGCTCGCGGATGATGTTCGATTTTTCGCGTTCGATGTACTCCATGATTTGGAGATCTTGGGCAAGAATCGAATTCACCCATTCATCTTTGCGATGCAAAAGTAATTCGACTTCGGCTCGCTGCTCGTGAGTCACCGCGATCGTTACTCTCGTATTTTCCTCACTGATCAATCCATCGATGAAGCGAATGAGATCGAGAATCTTGTCTCGCGCTTGATAAAACGCTTCGACGTTCTCGAAATCGCCGGCATTGAAATTGATAATCTCATGCTCGTTGATTGCATGAAATCTCTCGAGGTAATCGTTCTTTTCTCTTAACAGGCTGACGACCCTTTCCATAGATTTCCCCTCTTATGCTTTCTCGCCGACGGCTTTATCAGTTTCGTTGTTGGATTTTTTCAGTTGCTCGACCGCTTTGACCCATCCGTCATAAAGCGTTTCAAGCACCTTCAGGGCATTCCGCAGATATTGCGGATCACCAGAGATGTTTCCTTGAGTGTATTGATCAGTGATGAACATGTAGAGTTGTTCGAGGTTCTTCGAAATCTCTCCGCCGACCTTGTGGTCGAGCGTATTGTTCAATTCGAGGATGATGTCGTAGGCACGACCGATATTGGCTCCGCGCTCAGCGATGTTCTTCTGTTCGGCAGCTTGAATGCCGAGCTTTGTGAAACGAATCGCTCCTTCATAGAGCATCAGTAACAGCTTTTCACGACTGGCACTTTGAACGGACGTTGTCTTGTACTTCTGATACGCATTCTTCATCACTAGTAACGCCTCGGGCTTTGCCCTACGCTCTCCCCCCACTATGCATTTCGGAACCTGAACTCGATTCTTTACGTCCTGTTTTCATAGATGATTAGCCACCCGCTCCTGGCATGCCCATCATTCCGCCGCCACCGCCACCCATAGCGCCGACGGCTCCGCCTTGCGCTTTGAGTTTCGACATCGTTTCTTCGAGTCGAGAGAATTTTGCGCGAAGCATGTCTTCTTTCTTTGCGATCTGAAGTTCCTTCTGCGCAATCCGTTGATCCATTTGATCAATATTCTGTTTGAGACCGCGAGAACGGTTACTGATGGGGCCAAACGCCGGATTCAAGAGTGAGTTAACCTCGCGCTTCACCGCGCTGATAAAACCCGTCTGATAACCATCACCGACAAAGAAGTTCTGAACGGCGTCGGGATTCGAAGCGAGAGCTGTATTGAACTTCTTCTGATCGTATTCAAGAAGACCATTGCGATTGAATGTAATTCCGACCTGATTCAGCGTTTTGATAGAGCCCGCGACTCCGTATTGCGGGTTTTGAATGAGCTGTCGCAGGCGTGTCTCGACACTGCGAATGATTCCGTCACCACCGAGCGTTTTGCTCGTGTCGGTGTCTTTGTTCATCTTGTTTTGATCTTGAATGAACTGGAAAACTCCGTTCATACCATCGACGAATGTTTTTACTTTACCGCTGACGAGCTCGAGATCCTCTTTGACGGAAACGCTGATCGATTTGCCCGGATTAGCTTGTTTTAGCTCGAGTGCTACTCCAGGAATGACGTCTTTCAAGACGTTGTCCGAAATTTCGAACTCCATACCGTCGACTTTGACGACGCCGTTCTTCGCTTCGCTTTCTGAATCGAAGAAGATATCTTGATCACCGTCGAGCATGTAGATGCGTGGATAAGTGACGCTCTTTTCGTTTCCGGTTCCGTCACTTGAAAGAACGAGCTTGTACGGCTCGTCAGGATTTTTGCGATCGTTGATGACCGATGCTTTCACGCCGACTTTTGCGGAATTGATCGCTTTGGCCGCGCCCTCGAGCGTGTTCTGGCCAGATTTGACATACACATCGCGGCTGCCGTCTGGAGTATCGAAACGGAAATAACCGACACCAATGGTCGTTTCATCTTTGTCAGGAAAGCCATTCGTTACAGCAGAGGCCTTTTGCGCCATCTGTACGACTTCGATGTTCCAACTACCGGCTTGATAGTTGGCAGGATCGACAGTTCCGCTGATGACATTCGGATCGCCGCTCGTGAGTTTGATGTCACTGAACCCTCGCGTGCTCGCGAGTTCGGTGAGTCCTTTTCGAATGTCTGAGATTTTGGTTTGAAGATCGTCGACGAGTTTCGACTTCGCTTCGACTTTTGCCTTCTTCGCTTCCATGTTCTTAATAGGAATCTTCTCAGCTTCGACGAGCTGATCGACGATATTGGGCGGTAGCCCCGTATTAATCGATCCGAAGCGAATGGTAGACAAGTAGGCTCCTCCTGAGCGCTGACGTTTCCCTTCATTCATCTTCTCAAATCTGCAATGCGACAGTGAGTCAATTAGTTGGCTTGGACCATTTCATGGGATGCGACTCACACGGCAAATTCTGCCCTCTAAATACCTGTTCCCCTGAGAAAAATCCCAGACTCGAAGAAGACTTCGGCGGTTTTTTGACGACGTCCTGGAGCGCATCCTCGCCTTCTGGCCAAGATCGAATAAAACATCGAGGCATGCCTCCTCGCTGGAGGCAATATCACCGCCCTCAAAAAAATTTTTGCGATTCAACTGTTCGAGCAAATTCGGGTAAACACTCATTTACGAATAAATGGATTTTATTTTTGCTCCCAACGTTTCACTTTGAAGCGACTCACTTCGAGACGATGGCTAAACGCACTCACGTTAATTATTAGCGTTCCGATAAAAAGCTGTGCAAAAGTCGAGGAATAAAATGTGTAAACGCACTCATTTGAGCTCGGAGTCAGGCTCCACGCTACTCGTCATGATGATGGCGATCGCGCTCCTTGGTGCCCTAGCGCTAGGCGTGATGTCCATGTCGAGTTTCATCGCAGGCGAAACGCGCAGTCTCAACGCAACGACGGGCGCGCGAACATTGCTGACAGTCTTTCAAGGATTCCTCACGCAGCCGGGCCTTTGTTTCGTTGGACTCGACAGCGCTACAAAAACATTCGATGGCGCAGCTGCCATTACGGCAGAAGGCATGCCGATCTTTTTCAATATGGGTGCAGCAACGAACACCCTCAAAGATGGCGGAGCGCTCGATAACTATGACGTTATGGTTGACGCAATTCGTTTTCGAACCCCATCGCCGCTGACTTCGATCGGCAATGATCCATCCATTCCCGGTAACGTTCTTTATTCCGGAACGCTCTCAATGAAACTTTCAAAACTCGGTGGCGTCTCAATGCCCGGCGGCCGCGCGATGAAAGAGCGCGTGGTCAGTACTTTGCTCATTTCGGTGAATCCTACAACTCTCGCGATCGGAGGTTGTTATGGAACGCTCAATGCGCAGCAAGACTGTGTCAATATTGGTGGAGCTTACGATCCAACCGCTGCCGTAAAATGCAAAATCCCATATCCCTGTGAGGCGACACCGAATTCTATTTTCCTCGGATACGATCCTGTTACGAATATTCCAAAATGCAAAACGGTCGCTCAGATTGTTGGCGACGCTTGTCCCGCTGGTCAGTATCTCGTTTCCGATGGCTCTGGTGGATCAACCTGCCAGAGTCCCTAACTCGAGTCGGTGAGCATTGGAAATTACATGAAACAAGAGTCATTTAGAAAAAAAATGAAAATGTTCGATGAACGCGGCGAGACTCTCGTTTCACTGGTCGTTGCAATACCGATTGGATTCATTCTCATTGGTTTCGTTAGTATTCTTGTCCACAGCATTACAGCCGAATCAAAAGTGTATCGCTCTAAGCATGACGCCAATATGGTTCGTGAAGAGCTCGTACAGTCAATGAAGTCTTCTGACATATGCACCGACAACCTGCATTCCTCGACGAAAACCTATTACGAAAATCTAGCTCTGAACAACGGACTCGAACTCGCTTTCAAACTCAATAACGACCCGAGCCTTCTGGTCAAAGCTGGAAAAAAACTTCCAATGTACGATCTCAGTATCGATTCGTTGCGCTTTAAAACATTCGCACTCGGCGGCGTGGATTTTGCGGACGACTCAGAAGTCATAGGTAACAAACTCCAATACGGCGAAATCGTCCTGCGTTCGCATGCAACCGGTATTGATCATTCAGTCAAAGACACCATCATCTCCGCACTCATTTTGTCCGTCGACCCTGCTGGCAAAATCACTCGCTGTATGCCAGTTGATGACTACGAGAATATCTGCGCAGCGGTCGGTGGAACTTATGATCCGGCAACAAGCGTCTGTAGACTTCCGGATCCGTGTGCTGGCCAAATTTTCGCCGGGGTCGATGCCGATAGAAATCCAATCTGCAAGCCGGTCGAAGCCGCTTTCTCTGAAAGCTGTCCGTCAGGTCAACTTCTCATTTCTGATGGCGCCGGTAGTGCGACTTGCGGCGTTCCTGTCGCGCCAACTCCTGCTCCAACACCAGTCCCTACCCCAGACCCGTCGCCAACTCCGGATCCATCTGCGACACCAGATCCAAGTCCATCCGCAACTCCCGATCCGAGTCCATCGGCAACGCCGACACCGGCATCAACTCCAACCCCAACGCCAGCTCCGTCGCCGACACCGACGCCAACTCCGGCCGTTCCACCACCGGGTACAACACTCACTGACGATGAGATTAAAAATCTATCTGACAGTGACTTCTTCAGATATCAGTCGGACCGAATCACGGCGCCGTCTGATGCTTGCAAGGCATTTCTTGTTTCAAACCCGGTGATCAATATGTCCGCTTCGAACGATGTTTCGATCACTGGTCTCTCGGGCACTCAATGGGTTACGTCGGGCCGAGACGTTTCGATCACTGGAATTTCCGGAAGCGTACGGGTGGATTCGGCTGTAAGAATCAGTTCGATCGGACCAGTTTCTGGCTCGACGAACATCATTGCCAATCAGGTTGATACCGTCCAGGCCGTCTCTGGTTCGCTCTACATTTGGAGCAAAAGTAGCGGAACCAATATCACGCAGAACTCAGGATCGATGTGCATACGTGCTGTCAACCTAGGAACGATCAGCACAATTTCAAACTCGTCGCACATCGTGGCTCGTCGCGTGAATAAAATCGAGACGATATCAGGTGCCGTGCATCTTTACGGCGTCATCTTAGAGCAACTCAAAGACAATATCGGTGTCGTGTGTCTCCACAACGGCGCAAAGGTCTTGAATAAAACCGGCATTCAAACCGGAGTGCTCAAAAACTGTGACTGATCACCACTTCACTTCCAGCGACGGAAGGCCCGTCGCTGAAGTGCGAGCGTAGATACGCGTCTCGCATAGACGCCCGTCGGCCGCACGATAGTTGTTCTTCAGCGTTCCCTCGATGACGAATCCCAGGCGCTCCGGAATCGCGCAACTCTTTACATTGAGTGGATCACAGCGAAGATGAACACGATTCGCTCCGAATCCCTTGAATGCAAGATACGATAATGCAAGCGAAGCCTCAGTGCCAAAGCCTCGGCCAGTTACATCCGTTCGCATCCAATAGCCGATTTCAAAAGCCGGAATTTTCCAATCGTGACAGAAAAGATTCAAAGCCCCCAATACATCACCAGAACTCTTCTCTAAAAAAATCATATCGAGCGCTTCGCGTCTGTTGAATCGTCCCATCGCGAATTCCACCCGCTTCTGAGTTTCTTCAAAGTTCGGTGCAACGGGAGAGGTCGCCCACGGAATCCAACGGTGCAAGGCCTCGTATGAAGCAGCAATCGCCTTTTGATACTCCGTCACGTCATCAAGACGGAAAGGACGAATCAACAATCTTGGTGTTTCAATACTTTCTGGTACTTGGATTTTTTCTGGAGTTGTAGGAAATATCTGAATCATTCCACAGAGTCTAAGCAGACTACATAGCGCGATTCAACAGATGGCCACTTTTCTTTTCTCGTCCAGTGGTCAAAGTCGATAGTTCGGATTCTGGAATACGCCGTACGACTTTCCCGTCGCGATCTTCGACGTAAACTACAGTAACGCCGTCTTTTGTTTCGATGCGGATATTCAGGCCGTTGTCTTTGACCCCTGGTAATTCCGAAAGACACTTCACAGCCTCGGCAATCTCTTCTTGAGTGAGATTGCGGCGTCTGTTGTCGCCTTCGTGCTGCTGCTGTCCGTTTGCATCTCTTTCGTTGTCGGTATCTAAAGCGGTTTTGGCTTTCGCCTCTTCCTTCTTTTTCACCTGAAACGGAACGATGTTCCGAACCACATTCTTGATATCCATCACTCGTCTCTTCGGACTGTCTCGTTCTGCGAGTAATGGGACGGTCGAAAAACTAGTCGTTTATCCGGTTAGTACCCTCGGGAGCGAACTCCCGAGGTAGGTAAGTACCGGGTGTTGGAGTTAAGAGTCACACCCTAATTCAAAAAGAATTCAGGGCCTGATCTATCAACCAACGAGCTTCAACGCTTGTTGCGGAGCCGTGTTGGCTTGAGCGAGAACCGAAGTCGTTGCAGTCTGCAAGATCTGGTTCTTCGCAAGGTCAGCCGACGATTGCGCGATGTCTGTATCACGGATACGCGAGTTCGCTGCCGAGAGGTTTTCAACCGCGACGTTGATGTTATCGCTCGTCGAGATCATTCGGTTCTGAATCGCCCCGAGATTCGCTCGGAAACCGTTTACTTGTTTTTGCGCATCATCGAGCGTGTCGAGAGCAGAGCGCGCACCATCTTTCGAAGTGAAGTCGAGACCTTCGAGACCGAGATTCGCGGTCGTCGCATCCTGTTCAGAAGCATTGTAAGAGATGCGGTCATTGAAATCGTTGTTGTTAATGTCGATCTGGAAAGAGAACTCTCCGCCCGAGCCGTCGAGGAGATTCGTCTTACCGAATCGAGTCGTGCGAGCAATACGCTCAGCTTCGTTCTTCAATTGTTGAACTTCCTTATCGATGAAGCCGCGTTCGACGTCACCGACTGTGTCTGAAGCCGCTTGGACTCCGAGTTCACGGAAGCGCGTGATGATATTTGAAATTTCGTTCAAGCCACCCTCAGCGACCTGTACCATCGAGATACCGTCGTTGGCGTTGCGGCCTGCTTGTTGATAACTGCGAATGTGCGACTTCAAGTTCTCACTGATCGAAAGACCAGCGGCATCGTCTGAAGATTTTGTGATACGCGAACCTGAAGACAACTGCCCCATCGATTTATTCATCTCGCGGCTTGAACCAGCGAGCGAACGTTGTGCAGCGATAGATGCGATGTTAGTACCAATTCTCAATCCCATTTGGGACCTCCTGAGTAATGCACACGATCCGTCACATGCCTCGAACACCGTCCGTTCCTACGCAGACATTTGGTTCAAGGAGAGCCTTCCTGGCACCTTGGGTTGAACACGTTGGCGTGATTCTCATCTAGACTTTCATCGCGTAGGTCATCGCTTCCAATTCAAGCAGTCACTCAAGAATCAGTTGCTCGCTACTCGCTTACTCATTTCGTATGCGACTCACAACAAACCTTTCGGCGAGGTCGTGTTTGCCTTTAGTCGCGTCCAGTAGAACTGGACCAACGTCATGCGTGAACTGGACTTTGGTTTTGAAATTCAGGCCCTTCATCCCGATTTTTCAGGACCTTGGTCTGAGTTGAAAGGTCTGATGAACGAAGGTCCATCAGACCTTCGGCGGTTTCGAAAATCATTAAGACCGAATACTCGGTCTCTGTACGAACCACCGAAGTTCGCACGAAGATCAAATGTGGTGGCGATCCGGGCGGCTTCCCGCTCGTATTCAAACAGAAGTAAGTTCGTCTTCATTCAAGGCAACCGGGACTTCCGGTTGCCTTCGCATCAACGCAAGTCCGAGTAGCATTGCGCGATTGAATTGTAACGATATCCGACGACTTGATTCGTTCGAATCACATAGGCGCGGAAACCGTACCCATCCCAATTACAAACATAGCCTGAGTGCGATCGATCAATCGTCTCTAAGCAAGTATCGAAGTATCTAAATCCATATCTCGCCATACCAATGAATCGACCATAGAGACCTGTGTACGGTTGCCAGCCGCCGCCGTTCCACTCACAGCTCAGGCGATACGATGGCGGAGGAGTTGGCGATGGTTGTGGCGATGGCGCTGCGGTGAATGCGAAAACCGCAGAGCATCCATAGTTGGTCCAAAATTTCGTTCCGACCGTCCCCCACTGACTGCCGAAAACGCAAGCCCCATAACCGTCGGGCTGTTCTTGCGAAAGCTGTCGAAAAACTCGTGGATTGAAAATGCGGACTCCGACGTCGCATTCGGTATAGCTTCCGGTACTCGAGCAAGTCGTTTGAAGCTCCCCGGGCTCAAGCTCGGACTGAGCGAACGACAATACGGGAATCAAAAGAGACAGCATGACAACCACGGCGCGCGACATGTTTCACCTCCGCAAAAATGCAGGGACTATTTGAGCGCTGAATTGTAAGGGCGACAAATGAGGTGTGTTACACAATTGCGGCAATTGGCCACGAACAACGAAAAAAACCCCGGCAAGGGAACCTTACCGGGGTGGGCTTAAGAGTCGTGACTGTGGGCTACGACTCGTCGATCTAAAATAACTCTCGCCCTGCGAAACTTCGTTTCCAAAGTTTGTAAGTCTCCGCAGTCGAGTCAGCATTCAATGCTGGCTCGATCAATGACTGCGCTTTTTTTCAAATCCGTTTTCAAAGTCGCCTCGAAACATGCGGCTCCCCTTTCAAAGAAGCTCGGACGATTCGAGACGAGGACCCTGATCTGTTCGTCGGTTTCTCGCCTGGCTTGTTTCGCTTGCCAGCAGCTCAAGAAAAGGAAACCGATTCACTCATTCGCAGGGTCGATCATCAAGGCTGCACCATCGGTCACCCAAAAAGGCGGAGGTGTTCAACTCTTCATGCCGGCCAAGATCGCAGCATGAAGTTCTAATTTTTGGATTCCCCGATCGTCGGTCGCGCGTGTTGCTCGTTCATGGTGTGCAACCGACGATCGGTTCGTATTAAAGCGCCCAACCTATGAAGGGCCCTAAGCTTGTATAATCAGTTGAATCAGCCGAGGAGGCGGAGCGCAGCCTGTGGAGCGGCGTTGGCTTGTGCCATAACACCGACCGCAGCTTGCTGGAGAAGGCTCGAAGACGCCATCTCAGCACTCTCGAACGCGACGTCAGCGTCACGAAGGCGAGAGTTTGCAGCACTCAAGTTCTCGTACTGGATATCGAGGTTCGAAGTCGTCGTATTCAATCGAGATTGAACCGCACCGAAGTCAGCGCGCATCTTACCGATCTTAGTCAACGATTCGTCGACCGTTTGCAAGAGATCACGTGCACTTTGTTTGTCGGCAATCGAGATGCCGTCAATCCCGAGCGCTGAGTTCGTCGCATCCGCCGCCATTTTGTAGCGGACGATGTTGTCGTCATCACCGAATGCACCGACGTGGAACTCGAGTTCCTCACCTGTACCATCGAGGAGCATGCGTGAACCGAAACGAGTCGTCTTAGCGATACGATTCGATTCTTCAAGGAGCTGTTGCGCTTCCGTATCTAGGAACTCGCGCTCGACATCACCGATGTTGTCCGATGCTGCTTGAACGCCCAACTCACGAAGTCGAATCATGATGTTGTTGATCTCGTTCAATCCACCCTCTGATACCTGTACCAGGGATCCGGCGTTGAACGCGTTCTGTCTGGCCATCGCGATACCGCGAGTTTGACCTTTAATGTTTTCAGAGATCGCGAGACCGGCAGCGTCGTCCGCTGCAGTTACAATTCGCGAACCCGAAGACAAAGCTGACAACGCATGTGCGTTTCGCTTCTGCTGTACACCCAAGTTTCTCTGAGCGGTGATCGCCGAGATATTGGTAGAAATTCTTAAGCCCATAGTATCCTCCCGAAATGCCCAAAAGTGGGCGTCCCACAGACACGGCAAACGAGCCCATCTCACTCGCCGTGCATCGTTACAAACGTTTTGTCGCCGGAGCCGAAGCTCTTGCGACCACGCGACGAATGGATTCTTTCGAAAGCATTCACCGCGACTATGTTGTGTGTGTGGGATTCCCCGGAAGCAGTGATGAGTGGGTGACTGTCCGCTCATCACGTTCCGGGTTTATCAGGAGGAGGTTTCAACCGGAGTTAGATCTCATGATCTAGACCGGGACTACTGAAACGCTCACTCAGGATTACCCCAACGTGTTCACGAACAACTTCTCGGCCTTGGTCCAGGAAGCTTTAGCCCTTGGTCTAGTTCAGAGCTCAGACGCGATGCGTCTAGTGCATGAACTCACAAGCAGAATGCTCAAAAAAAAATATTTTAAGAACCCGTTCAAAGGTCCAGGTCTGGTCTGGGTATTAGTGGGGTCCTGTAAAAGACTTCTGCAAATTTGCAGAGTTTAGGTAGGAAGAAACACCGAAGGTGTTTCGGTAGAAAATGAGGTGCAGCCCGCGATCGACGAGCTGAGCCGCACCCCGGCCGACCTCTCGCAGGTGAGGTCGATCGACAAGTCGCCCAATATTAACAATGGAGGTAGTACGAACCTACCCTAGGAGTCGGATGGCTCGTTGCGGGTTCTGGTTGGCCTGTTGAAGGACGGCAACTCCGAAGTCTTGCTGAATCTGACCCTGCACCATCTCTGAAACTTCATAAGCAATGTCGGCGTCGACGATTCGTCCACGCGCGCCCATGATGTTCTCTCGTTGGATATCAAGGTTGTTACCGGCAATCTGCAATCGACTTTGAATCGCACCGAATCCAGCGCGCGCTTTCGCGACATGCATCAAGCCTTCATCGAGACCTTCGAGAAGGTCGCGCGCTTCATCTTGATCGGAGACGCCCATTCCACTGATTCCGGCCGATGATGCACGAGTATCAGCATCGAGCTTGTATCTCACGATGTCGAAGGGACTTGAGCCCGTTCCCAAATGGAATTCGTATTCAGTGCTTTCTCCGACGAGGAGCTGCTTTCCGCCATAGCGTGTGGTTTCAGCGATTCGATCGAACTCTTGCACGAGCTGCTGGAATTCCGTATCGAGGAAACCGCGCTCGTCATCGCCGACGGTATCACTCGCCGCTTGAATCGCGAGCTCGCGCAAACGAACGAGAATATTGTTTTGTTCGTTGAGTCCACCTTCGGCGACTTGGATTAATCCAACCGCATTGTCGGCGTTTTGTTTTGCAACTCGCAAGCTCGCCGCTTGCCCGCGCAAGCTCTCAGCGATAGCAAAACCGGCGGCGTCGTCTCCGGCCGAAACAATTCGGCTTCCAGACGAAAGCGCCCGAAT
>DATLHP010000371.1:0-3201 GCA_035539835.1 Bdellovibrionales bacterium | reverse complement strand
CCAAACAAACCCTTTTGACCATCCAGAGACTTCATTGAACGTCACACGCTCGGCCATCGCTGTCGGATTGAAATAGTGCTCTCGCGCTTTTTTGACTTCTGCGGTGTCGACTCCGAACAAAAACTCGATGTCTGCTTTCGCATCGCAAGACGCCACTTCAAGAAACGAAGTCGTAGGGCTGAGATCCTTTGGTCGAGAGGCTTTCTTATGGCGCTCAAAATAGCCAATCCAGTTATCGAAGCTCGTGCGCACGATTGCACGGAGAGTTTGGATATCGGCTTTGAATTCTGGCGACACCGAAATACAGTAAGTCGCCGTGCGTGCCGGATCGACAAACCACATACTGCCATGCTCGCGCGTGAAGTTGTCGGTTCCGTTTCCCATTTCGTTACCGGCGAAAGCGAATGTCGGCAATAACAATGCAAATGCAAGAATCAGGGTCCTCATTTCAGCTCCTTGGTCAGTGGCACAAGTTGAATACAAAGGGCGTAGACTTCGCTCTGCTTTCCTTTTTCAAGAAAGCCGCAGAGCTTGCGACGAAAATCGGTGATCATCTTTTTTGCCTCAGGCAATTTTTTTGGATCAATCGCCATCGTCATTGAGGTGATGTCTCGTTGTTCGATTTCGACGTCTTCGAGAGCGTCGATCGATTTTTCAAGAAGCTGGCGATGGCCATGACGAAGAGCCGTCGATCGCACATCGTGTGTCGTCGTCAAATTGTTCGCAGTTCGTCGCCACGAATTCTTTGTGGCTTCGATCAGACTCAATCGCTCAAGGCGCTCGAGCGCCAAGCGAACTTCACTGACCGAAATGCCAAGACGTTTTGCAATGACAGAGGGTTCGGAATCGAAGTCTGCGGTTTCAATCAAGCTCAACAGCGCAAAGTGATACCAATCTGAAATCACGCAAAACGCATCGACGGTGAGCTGCTGGAATTCAGGAATATCGACTTGATCGGTTGCGCTCTTTTTATCGCTCGAGATCGTGGCCAGAAACTTCTTTTTCGTCTCTGGGTCGTAGGCCAGGCGAGCGGCGATTTTGACTCCCATCCCGGGTGTCATCTCGCGTTTGCCAGAAAAGACCTCTGAGAGTCGGCTTGCCGGAATTCCGAGATACCGGGCGAATCCGCGCAACGAAAGCGAAGGGTTCTTCTTCTTTCGGACTGCGTACTCTGTAAGCATCCATGTTCGTGGGTCAGCTGCGTGTGTTTCCATGAATGCATCGTTGTTGAAAGCTCTTTGAGAGGTCAACAATCTTGGTAACAAACTGTTACCAACTCATTGGTAACAGGCCCAAAATCGACGGTAAAAAGACTATCGAGCGTTGACTGCGCTCGTTTGGCGGGTTTAATTCCGCCCTACACCGCCAGAGGGGATTTTGACGTGAAACGCGCTCGGTTTTTCATCACGTTTGCAGCAGCATTTTTAGTAGCGTCGCTCACTCACGGCGCCGAGCGCTTTGATCAACTACAAGGCCGCCTCGAAGCCGCTGGCGTTAAAACCGTCGATGCGGCAATCCCATTTTTAGGCGAAGACATTCTTTCGAATTTCACGTTCATGCACACAAGCCGCAGCATTCAGGGCGCAAGCCCCGAGTACCCGCGCGCGATTTTGTGGAGTGGCGATTCAAAGATGCTGGTGTCGTTCAACGGTCACTCGAGCCTCGACGGAAACGATCGACTCGAAATCATCGAGTTCAACGACGGCGAAGCGCGTTTTGAGTTTCATACGGTCAACCAAACCCCTGACGGCTTGGTTTTCCAAAACGAAAACGGAACGCAGAACTGCTTCGGCTGTCATGGAATGATCTCGGATGACTTAAAACCGGTGTGGGATGTTTACCAAGTTTGGCGCGGAGCTTACGGCGCCAACAACGATCGCATGGATCTTCCGGGTTCTGAAAAAGCAAAGAACGATTATGTTTCATTTCTGAATAGCAGCAAAGATCACCCGCGCTACAGCAAACTGAAATTCGATTTCACGAAATCCACTCTCTCGCCGTTTTCAGACAGGTTCGAAACGAGCATGGATCTCGATCAACAACCGAACATGCGCCTAGGCATCGTGATCAACCGTCTCGCAGCAAAAAGAATCGTGCGCCAAATCCGCGAACGCGGAGAACCAGCAGCGATCAAAGCCCTATCGACATTGATGGCGTGCCCACAAACTCCATTGGACGAAACCCTGCAAGCCGCAATAGAGCCAAGAATCTCGACATGGATTTCGAGAACACACACACCCGTCGGCTACGATCAGGATTTCGTCAACGGGATCACCAGCCTGCTTGCAGCACCAATGACTCGCCTGTTTCAGGTCGCTCGCGATCTTGAAATCCCCAATCACGAGTGGGCAACCACACAAGAAAAGAACTCGAACACGATCTTCGAGGGAACCCGCTTTCCCTTTGATGCGATTGTGGCGCACGAACTTTATGAACAGCTGATGCAATCAATGCCAGAGCTTCGCCCGATGTACTCGCGCACCGGCTTTAAAGACATCGGCGACAAATCGAAAACAGGTCACGACGCCGACTCGCTGGGCGCAGTACTTGGTGAGAGCTCACTACTAGCGTGCCCTCTCTTGAAACGCTGAGAAGTTTCGCCTCGAAGGTCTAGAGAACTTCATTCCACCGTGCTCCGGTTTTAAGAGACGCTAAAGGCCTTTAATGCTCTACGCAGGAGGCCTTATGAAGCATCTATCCCAACTCTCTTTGATTCTCGCAACCGTCGCAGTTTCAACACTCGCCTTCGCGAACGTCTACGTAGACAAGTTCTCGAAAATCGATGCAGATCACGACGGCAAAATCACAGCAGCCGAGAACAAAGAAGCAGCCAGCAGCAAGTACCCAACCATGGATGCAAACAAAGACGGCCGCACCACTGTCACCGAAGTCGAAAAGGTATGGACGACGCAAATCGATGGCAAAGTGAGCAAGGCAACAGTCAATACAAGAGCCTCAACAATGGATACCAACCAAGACGGCAACGTCAGTTCAGGCGAGTTCTTGAAAATGGCCGACGACGTGTTCAAGAAGATGGACACCGACCAAAACGGCTCTCTATCGGAAGTAGAGCTAGCAAGCCAGACTCAGGACTCAATGAAGTCGAACCGCCGCTGAGCCGGTTCGTCTCACTTGAGCTGTCTTATCTCTAACGTTGAGAGAACTTCATCGGCATGGGGTGGAACAACCCCTCGGCATCAG
>DATLHP010000370.1:0-2975 GCA_035539835.1 Bdellovibrionales bacterium | reverse complement strand
ATGTGATACTGCATGGCCCAAATAGCGACAAAGCTGTCGGGCTTCATGATGTCTTCTCTCGACATCCAGTCAAACCACGGCTGCCCATCCGAACTATTGCGATGGCCAGTGAACCATGGTCCCGGCTCTTCCGATTGGATCGTTCGAGCATCGGCATATTGGATTCGCATTGGCGAAAGGCAGAGCCCGAACATTCCATTCGTGTATTCACGAAGAATTTCGAAGTACGACTGGGTACGGGACATCAAATGAATCCCCTCCCAGTGATCGCTATCGGTCTTCACCACGCTATGAACGCAGTTTTTCAAGATCGATCCCATCTTTGTGAGGAACTGAAACTCACCATCCTCCAGATCGATGTAAAAATGATCGAGAACGAGATGATTCTTAATGCTCATCAACTATTCCTATTTATATTCCATGACGCAGCTCGGGCCAAAAAGCGAGCTGGTACCTTCTAGCGGCGGCGGGCTTGTTCTTCGAGGGCGGCGCGGGCGCCGTGCAATGCCATCTCTTGTTCGTTCACTAGACGTTGAAGACTCAGAAGGCGCGCTTCGAAGGTGCGGACGATGGCGTTGTGACGTTCGATCATCTCTTCGATTTTCGAATCGTTCACTTTGCGCTCGTTTACTTTGGAAATGAGACCGGCGATTCGTGTTGCGCCGTCATTCGACAGACGTTTTTGGCTTTCTTCCATACCCTTCATCGCCGTCGAAAAACGTTCGAGGCGTTGGTGAACCGAACGAGCCAGTTCTTCCATTTTGAAGGCGATGGTTTCGGTTCGCTTTTCCATTTGAACCATGGCGCGGCCCAACTGCTGGATTTGATGCTCCATTGCTTTGAGGTCGTTTGGAGCATATGGAATCGAGCGCGCAGGCTCAGACGCTCGGGCCATCAGGCTCGATGCCGCTCCCGGATCTGTTTGAGAAGACTTGTTAACTGGGGTCCCAAACAAGTGAGGATTGAGTTCGCGCTGTACATCCATGGATCGATCCTTTAAAAATTAGGCATGGTGCAGATTTCCAGCCTGACTCAGCATATCTCCAGGCTACATCCTGAAAAAGACGCTGCGCGTCTGTCACTCTATAACTATCTGAAAAATCTGTGTGATCCGAGTCGTCCGGTCGGCGCCGAGTTGATCAACGCTTTCTACACTCGCGCACTCTCGTTTGCTCACTGGCAACAACACAAAGCGGAACTCTTCAACGAAGTCGAAGCTCTTTTGAGCCACTTTCAAGAATCGACTCGCGCTGCTTTAGATTTCAGCGGTCTCTTGAGAGCCGATCAGTTTCAAGTCATACGGGCTGAGAAGCTCGCCCATGTTGAGCCGATTGTTCAGAGATTCATGTCGGCTCGAATTGCTCCGAACGAAAAATTCAGAATCCTTCGCGACGGCGACTTCCGCATTGTCGTGATCGTTTTGAAAGCCGATCAATTTCTGAGCGTTTCGACATTCGACGAAAACCTTATGTTGAGAAACGGCGAGCTTGTTCCGCTCAATGCCGATCAATCTTTGCACTACACGGCAGATCTTCAACTGCACCCGCAGATGATCCAACACATTGAAGCAGGATCGCATTCGTTTGCGCGCTTTCATGTCGGTGTCGAAGGCCTGCGCGGAGTCTTTGTCCGCGGATACACGTTCCAAAAATTCGCATCCCTCGACGGCGGCGGTCTGACACGCTATCCACTTCTGTTCTATCCTTTGAAGCGTCTCGAGCAGTTCTTTATCGATCGCGGAACCGATCGTACTTACATCGAGCTGACTTCGGGGCTTGAAAAAGCACTCGACCTCTTGGGAAGCGGCTCTCCAGAAGGAACGCGTTTCGCACAAGCTGCGCTGGAACGTGGCCGTATGGCCTTTGAACATATTTATGCTGACGACAAATTGCTCCGTCTCTTGATCACCAACCTCGAGAAGAGTCTTGCGCTCGCGATGAATGCGCGACCGACTGCTCAATCTGCTTCTCGCGAGACGGAAGCCCGCCAAATCATCGAGCCCGATGGCGTCGATCTCTTGGCGAAATTCAATACTGCCTCTCCTGAAACGAAAGACGAACCATGGCCCGAAATTCGAAATCTCCCGGTGTAACTAGTAAAAAAGCGCTCCATGGGAGCGACGACCGATCTGTACGCTTGAACAAATGGCTCTCTGAATGCGGAATCGCTAGCCGTCGCAAGGCGGATGAGCTGATCGCCGAAGGCGCTGTTCAAGTGAATGGCAAAAAGGTCTACGAACTCGGGACACGCATCGTTCCGAACGAAGATCGCATCTCCGTCAACGGCAAGCCGATCAAAGAAGAAACTCGCCGCGTATACATCATGTTCAACAAACCTCGCAGCGTGATGACGACGATGAACGACCCTGAAGGTCGTCCGTCGATTTCGGATTTCTTCGAGCGCCTGCCGATGCGCGTGTTTCCGGTCGGTCGTCTCGACTTCGATACCGAAGGTCTGATCTTGCTCACCAATGACGGCGAATTCGCACAAAAAGTGAATCATCCGTCAAAAGAGATCTTCAAAACATACATCGCAAAAATTTCGGGTAAGCCTTCGCCGGCTCAACTCGATAAATTGCGCACGGGCGTATCGATTCCGGGTGGACGAGTGACGGCTAAGAACGTCGAACGTATCAGCCGTGGCGGCGAGCAGTACGACTGGATCAAGCTCTCTATTTCAGAGGGCAAGAACCGCCAGATCCGTTACATGTTCGAAAAAATCGGCTTCGATGTCATGAAGCTTCAGCGCGTATCGATCGGCCAATTGAAAATGCCATCGAGCTTGAAGCGCGGCGAATTCGTTTTCTTAACTGAAAAAGGAATCGCGAAAATTTTTGAGCGCGATAAGCGCGATCTTCCGCCGTTGAAGCGCCCTGGTTCAGACAAGCGCAATCCGCATGCGGCGAAGACGAAAAAGAAGACTTCGTTCATGAAGAAGTCGATGGATCCACGGAAACACCAGCAGTAATCATTTTC
>DATLHP010000369.1:0-3135 GCA_035539835.1 Bdellovibrionales bacterium | reverse complement strand
CATCCTCAAAAAATCAGAGAAGACCGTAAAACTTCGTGGGCTCACACTCCACATTGGTTCACTTCTCTTTGACCTCGATGTTTTTCGCGAAGCCATTGAAAAAACTCTCGTCGTCCATCGCGATCTCGAAAAACGAGGATTCACTTTAGACCGTTTCGATGTCGGAGGCGGACTCGGTATCCGCTATGAAACCGACGACACTAAATCTGAACTCGAGATGATTTCGCAGTATGGAAAAATGCTCAACGAGACTCTGACCAAGCATCTTCCGAAGCTCGCGCAAACCGAAATTCTCGCGGAACCAGGACGCATGATCGTTGCGCGCAGCGGGCTTCTTGTCGGCCAAGTTCAATACATCAAGCGCGCGCCCGCGAAGACATTTGCGATTCTGAATACAGGAATGCATCACTTGCTGCGGCCCGCTCTCTACCAGGCAAAACATCGTGTGCTTCCGCTGGTAAAAGCCAAAGGCGCAACCCAGACTTATGACGTTGTTGGCCCAATCTGCGAATCATCCGACGTTCTTGCAAAGAACGTCGAACTCTCGTCTTTAAAGGCTGACGACTATGTCGGACTTGCCGATGCGGGTGCCTACGGATTCTCGATGGCCAGCCAATACAATTCGCACGATCTTCCGGCCGAATTCATCGTTCAAAACGGTCAGATCCTCTAGAGAAAATCCCCCTCTTCGAAGGTCCAAATGCTCAGCGTCAAGCTGCGGATTTTGCACATTTTCGCCGACCGAAAAGCCAGTTACCGTTAACATCATTCTGATGACTTCGAAGCGAGCTCAAACTCACTGGGCAATCCTGCCTTTGGCAATTCTATTCGCATGCTCGCAACTCATTTCTGCGAACTCATTTGCACAAGATCCTGAAGACGAACTTTTCGGCAGCAACGAGACCGCGGCTCCATCTCCAACGCCGACTCCACAACCCGAAGCTGAATCAAATGAAGATCTCAGCGAGGCCGACGCCGCTGCCGCTGACGAACAAGCCATTGCGATTCCGGATAAAAAGCCCGACACGATTCCGGCGCCCAGCGAAGCCGCTCAGCGAGAAATGTATCCTCCGGCAACAGCAGCCGAAAAAGAAGAGTTCGAACTACCCGACGAAGCTCCAACACCGGTTCCGAACTCGAAAGCATTGCAAGAGTCAGGGCTCTCGAATCCATCAGGAAGCGGCGAATATCGTCGCCCTCTTTTGTTCGCGCCTGAAGACAATAAATTGAAACTCACTTCGCCTCAGATCAAATGGACCATGTTGCGCGGAAGTCGTATCAACCTGGGCGGTCTTAAGATCGATTCAAGTGACATCGCCATCGTTCTCGGATCTCGCATGAGTTTCCGCTGGCCAGAGGCGCTCTCGCGCATCGGTACTGTTTCGATCGAAACTCTCGACGGAAAACGAGTATGGTCGAAAGCCGTAGCAACAGAGGCGAGAAAAAAGTGGGCGCATATTCTCGAGGACGCCGCTCCTGACGAAATTTCTCCGCACGCAAAAAGCCAATGGGGTCTCGACGACATCGACGCTCAGACGTTCCGTTTCCTCGGAAACGGAACGAACTATCGAATGTGTCTGTCGCGCAAGAACTCTCGGCTCCAACGTTTGAAGGTTTGTACGCACGCCTTCACGGCGCGCAAGATGGGCGACTCGTACAAAATGACGATGGTGCCGTCTGATTTGCCGGCAAACGTTTATTACCAGGGCAAGCCAATCAGCGAAAAGGGCCTTCTCAACTTCCCGCCAAAACGCGAGATTCTTTTGAAGATCGTGTTTGAAAACGGCTCATTCATCGAAATCGCCAGCCAGCCGATGAATTTGAAACTCCTCGACGTCGTCGAGAGCAAAGATGCCCGCGAAGTTATTCTCACAGGCAGTGGCGAACTTCCACTCGGAAAAAAGAAAATCATCAGCCAACCTGAAACACATTTCTGGTCGGCCACCGGTATCGAGCAAGAGGTCATCTGGCAAATCGCGATTCCGACAGAAGCACCGACAGTGCGAGTTCTCGGTGCGTTCAATCTACCATTCACCTATCTCTTCCGATACGACCGACTACCGCGAGAAAGTGACCGTGTCTTCATTCGCGAACGTGCATCCACAGGTGCATTCTCTTCGAAGCCGATTCTCTACGGCTACACGCCAAACGCTTCTCGCATCAGCAGCAAAGAAGCCACAGCGAAGCGCACCGATGCGAAACACTTCGAATGGACATTCGCAGCACCGGTTCGCGGCAAGGAAAATCGCTCTCGTCTCTTTGTCGTCAATCCGAAAGACAAGACCGACTACTGGGTCGCGCATCACTCTGTCTATCGCGGCTATTCGTTTGAGGCGAGCACGCGTCTCACCGGCGTTGCCACCGAAGGCGCTTACACATTTTTGGGCGAAGTTGCCGCGAGTGCTTGGTTCGAAGACTTAGGGCTTGCACGCTGGGATTGGCTTGCCCGCCAGCGCTGGGGCTTAACCGGCCGATACTTCCGAGCGTTGCAACCGTTCGACCAAAAAAGTTCTGATGGCAGCAAATTTACGGTCAGCCAGTTTTCGGCTTGGAACGTTGATTTGAAATACAACATTCTTCGCGGAGTATGGAATCGCGACGAACTTTTTGGATTGATCGGCAGCGTTGAGGGCCTCACGGTCCATGAAGCCAATGCGACGCTCGGTGGTGTCGGCATCTATTGGGCACGCACAATGCCTCGAATTTTCAACCAAGCCATCGAGCTTTTGCCTTACTTCGACTATTCGAAATATGTCGACGTCGAATTCATCTACTACCCGGTCGCCCTCTCTGGAAATACGATCGCGGGTCAAAGTTGGAACCTCAACTTTCACGGAAAAGTCTTTTGGACCAAACGCGTCTACGGCGAAGCAGGTTTCGGGTTCAAGCAGTTCGATTTCGCCGACAAAACTAACAACAGAACGAGCTCAATCGGCATGAGCTATGGTACAGTCGGCCTCGGAACGATTTTCTAAGAGGCCGACGTGAACATTCCAGCGATCGATTTTTTGACCGAAAAATGCGGCTCCTATTCAGGAGAAGGCACGACCGAACAAAAGATTCCATTCACCGCACGTATGGAAATGAAATCTCGAGTGCAAAACAACCTCATCGAGATCAGTTTTCGTGCTGAAG
>DATLHP010000368.1:0-8792 GCA_035539835.1 Bdellovibrionales bacterium | reverse complement strand
CCGGCTTCGTCGAAGAATTCCTTCTTCCCCTTCGCGACGTCGTCGTAGAAGGCTTCGCCGGTGAAATGCAATGTCAGTCGTTCAATCAAGTCTTCGTACATCTTTCAAAGTCCGTTCAAAAAGTAGTCGAAAAGTTTGCGTGCCTCATGAGGGCCTGGATGGCTCTCAGGGTGATATTGCACACTGAAGCAACGCTTCGATGCACACTCAATTCCTTCGACCGTTCCATCATTCAAATTAAATTGCGTCACTCGAGCGTCTTTCGGCAGCGTCTCTGGATCGACGCAATAGCCGTGATTCTGAGACGTCACGTAGATCTCATTCAACAAAAGATCTTTTACCGGGTGATTGCCTCCGCGATGTCCGAACGGGAGCTTGTACGTCTTCGCTCCCAGTGCACGAGCGAGAATTTGGTTACCCATGCAGATTCCAAAAACCGGTTTCCAACCCAAAATCGAACGCAACGTTTCTGTCGCCTCTTTCACATCCGCAGGATCTCCGGGCCCGTTCGAGAGCATGATTCCGTCTGGATTCCATTCGCGAAGAACTTTTTCAGGAGTACGACTTGGGAACACGGCGACTTCAGAGCACTTCGCCTCGAGCTCTCGAATCGTGTTCTCTTTCACGCCAAAATCAATCACGGCAACACGAGGACCTTTTGAATCCGCACCCTTGCGAGTTTCGACACTTTTCCGACTCACGAGATATGCCCAATCTGGATCGATCTTTTTCTTTTCAGCAATGAGCACCTTCGCTTGAGCGAGAGCATCGGCCTCTGAATCCGCTTGAACCAGCGCACCCCAAGGCGTTCCAAGCGAGCGCAAGCGAAGAACGATCTCTCGAGTATCCAGTTCAGTGAGAACTGGCACATTCATCGCAAGCAAAAGATCGAGCCAAGAAGAATCACGGTCCGTGTTTTGAATTTCGAGACTGACGAAACCTTCGATCCAGATCTGGCGCGATTCCCAAACTTTTTTGTCGCAACCGTAGTTGCCCTGCATGGGTGCCGTCATCACCATGATTTGCGAAAAGTATGATGGGTCGGTTGCTATCTCTTCGTAGCCTGAGTGCGACGTATTGAAGACGACCTCACCAGCGCGAGGTTTTCCGCCGTGCCATCGACCTTCATAAGCCTCTCCGGACTCAAGAACGAGAAATCCTTTTTTCATTCACCCCACCTCAATCCAATCCTGCCGTTCGCCTTCAGCTCAACACCGCTGCCCGTATCAAAACTCCGTTTGCAACCTGAGTCAGTACTCGGTTGCGAGGATCCTGCGCGACTTCATGTGCGAATTCGACGCCGTGATTGATCGGGCCAGGATGGAGGATAATCGCATTTTCTTTTAATAGTTTTAGTCGTGGTTGGTTCAACCCGAATCGCTGATGATACTCATCGAGAGATGCCAGCTTCAATTCGCTGGCTGCATGCCGCTCGAGTTGGATGCGCAAACCCATATAAACGTCACACCAGCTGACGCCCTCGTTAAGATCATTGAATACGGAGATTCCATACTGAGTGATTGTTTGCTCGTTCGGCAAAAACCCAGAAGGACCAGAAACTCCGATTTTGGCGCCAAGCTTACTCAAAACGTCAAAGTTCGAACGTGCAACCCGGCTATGCTGAATATCGCCGACGATCAGAACCTTTTTGTCCTTCACGGAACCAAAAGCCTCTTGAATCGTGAAAGCATCAAGCAACGCCTGAGTTGGGTGAGCCGTCGTTCCACTTCCGCCGTTAATGATTGGAGTTTCGAGTTGAGGAAGAGCCTCATCGAGCTCTTTTGATTCTCCGTAACGAATCACCAGGGCATCCGGCCTCATTGCCAAAACATTGAGAACGGTGTCGAGATAGGTTTCGCCTTTAGACAAACTTGAGCTAGCGGCCAATTCCATCGCCAAAACCTGATGGCCAAGCCGATAGGCTGCCATCTGAAAACTCATACGCGTGCGAGTGCTCGGTTCGAAAAAGAGGCACGCGATGACTTTCGATTGGTTTTTCTGATCGGGAGAAACGAAAGAACCGAATTGCTTTTGCAGTTCACGAAACTCAATGGCTTTTTTAAAAAGAGATTGGATTTCGTTGAAGGTGATCCGGCGAGTGTCGAGAAGCGAAGCTCGAGGCATTGGAGCAAATCGTAAGGCGCGCTTCCGCTAGTGTACAGAGGAAAAAACGCGCTCCCAACGAATCCCGGGAAGTCGGTCATCTGCCCAACGTTTGAGCCAATCAAAGGACATCCAAATCATGACGACTCGGCCCTCTAAATTCTTCGCCGGCACCGTTCCCCAATACCGCGAGTCGTCACTTGAATCGCGATTATCGCCGAGAACGAATATATGCCCAGGAGGCACCACGACCGGGCCGAAAAAATCGGCGTCATCGGCTTTGCTGCGAACGACGGCATGAGTCGACTGATCAAAGGTTTCAGAAACCACGGAGTAGTACTCGGCACCGGGAAGGTCCGAAATCAGGGTCTCCGGAGCCGCCCGATATCCCGCCTCTTTGTCGTTGATATAAAGCACTTTGTTTTTGATTGAAATCTGATCGCCAGGGAGCCCTACAACTCGTTTGACGTAACTAACTCGTTCATTGCCCGGATAGCGAAAAACAACGACATCGCCCCTTGCTGGTATCTGGGCAGCCCAACGATCCCCTCCCGAAAATGGGATAGGGATTCCGTATGGAAGCTTATAGGCGAAAATGAAATCTCCGACTTTCAATGTTGGAACCATTGAGCTCGTGGGGATCTTGTATGCCGCTACGACAAAGACCCTCAACAGCACGGCAACGATGACCGCGAGCACAAGACTCTCAGTGTATTCGCGCATCAAAATCTTGGTGCGATTACTATCGTCGCTCACTCGACCCTCATGAAAATCCGATTCCAACGGATAGTCGAAGGATCGCATAGTTGATTCGACTCAGACAAAGTTTCTTCGCAGCTAAGCCAGATCAAACTGGCCCGCCCTAAGATCCGATTCATCGGCAGAACACCCCAGACGCGACTGTCGGCTGAGTTTTCTCGATTGTCGCCCATCATGAAATACGAATCTGGCGGAACTGTGACGCCCTCGAGCGTTTCACCCGGAAGCCCCACGACCCTCTTCACTAAAAAAATGTCGTCATCATCGACAGAGCGAAACACGATGATATCGCCCCGTTTGGGTTCCCCAAAGCGAATGAGATAGTGGCTCGAAAACGGAAGACGAATTCCATAGGCGAACTTGTTGACGAAGATGTGATCGCGGATCTGAAGGGTCGGCAACATGCTGCCTGAAGGAATCACATAGGGCTCAAAGAGAGCCCATCGAATCGTGAGAATAAGAAGAACCGCGCCGGTCAAGGATCCGAGAGCTTGGAGCCAAGTACCGCGCTTGTCGGTCTTCATTTTACTTGATGGAAGAATCGTCCGAAACGAATCGTCAGTGGATTACAGAGGAACTTCAGCTGCGGCAGTGTTTCCTCGCACGAGAGCCACACGAACATCGCTCGTCCGAGAATGTTTTCCTCCGGCAAGAAACCCCAACGACGGCTGTCGTGTGAGTTGTCGCGGTTATCACCCATCACGAAAAGGTTTCCTGGAGGCACTGTCCACGGACCTTCGCTCTGACCGAAACCATCCGCCTTGCGCAAGATAATCGAGTGGTCTTTGTCGCCAAGATGCTCAACGAAGTGCGAATAGTTGTCTTTGACGTCAGTTTGGAAGTTTGGATTCTGAATATCTTCACGACGGAAATCAGCATCTCTGACTTCATCCCACTCGCCACCAGCTACCGGCTCACTTGGAACGAGCTGATCGTTGATGTAGAGCTTGCCGTTCTCATACATGATTTTGTCGCCCGGAAGACCGACGATGCGCTTGATGAAGAAAATGTCTTTATCGACTGGATATTTGAAGACGATGACTTCGCCACGCTTAGGCTCGCTAAACTTAACCAACCACTTTTCGCTGAATGGAACGCGAACGCCGTAGACTGCTTTGTTCACGAAGATGTGATCGTGGATCAAAAGCGACGGAAGCATGCTCGCCGACGGGATGACATAAGCTTCCATAAGTGCCCAGCGGATAACGAGAGCGATACCGATTGCGATACCGAACGAGCCCCAACCTTCAGTCCAAAACTTTCTTGAGCCCATACCGAAACCTCTAGTCTTCTACCTTTAAGATAGCGAGGAACGCCTCTTGCGGTAATTCTACGTTGCCGATCTGTTTCATGCGCTTCTTACCCTCTTTTTGCTTCTCGAGGAGTTTTCGCTTCCGCGAAATATCGCCGCCATAACATTTGGCAGTGACGTCCTTACGCATAGCACTGAGGGTCTCACGCGCTACGATTTTACCGCCGATGGCGGCCTGGATGGCAACTTGATACTGCTGACGCGGGACCAGCTCACGCATTTTCTCAACCAAAGAGCGTCCCCGGTTCTGAGCTTTAGAACGATGCACGATCAAAGAGAGGGCATCGACCGGCTCACCGTTGATCAAAATGTCGAGTTTCACGAGGTCTGACTCTTCAAACGACATAAACTCGTATTCCATCGAAGCGTAGCCCTTAGTGATCGATTTGAGGCGATCGTAGAAATCCATCACCATTTCGTTCAATGGGAGCTTGTAGACAATGATCACTTTGCGATCGGTGATGTAGTCCATCTTCTGTTGAATGCCGCGCTTGTCTTCGCACATCTTCAAGATGCCGCCGATGTATTCAGGCGGAGTGTGAACCGTCAGTTTCACGTACGGCTCTTTCATCATCTCGATCTGCGTCGGATCTGGCATAAAGGCCGGGTTCTCGAGTTCGAGCTCCTGACCGTTGTGAAGCTTCATTTGGTAAACCACGGTCGGTGCAGTCGTGATGAGGTTCAAACCGAACTCGCGCTCAAGGCGCTCTTGCACGATCTCCATGTGGAGAAGTCCGAGGAAACCACAGCGATAACCGAAGCCAAGCGCCGCCGATTTTTCGACCTCAAATGTGAGAGACGAATCGTTCAAGACGAGTTTGTCGAGGGCATCGCGCACTTGCTCGTAGTCACTGGCGATGACCGGGAAGATGCCTGAGAAAACCATCGGCGTGATTCGCTTGAAGCCAGCCAGTGGTTCGGGAGCCGATTTTCGATAGGTCGTGACCGTATCGCCTACTTTCACTTCGCGAATGTCTTTGATTCCGCAAACGAAGAATCCGACCTCACCCGCGCCCAGATCTTGGCTTTCCAATGGGAACGGCGAATAAGTACCGAGCTTCAAGACTTCGTATTCCTGATTGGTGCCGAGCATGAACTTGATCTTGTCGCCTTTTTTGACTTGGCCGTCGACAATACGACAGAGAATGACAACACCTTGGTATGCATCGAACCAAGAGTCGAAAACGAGAGCACGTAATGGCAGTTCGCGATCCGCTTTCGGTGGCGGAACTTTTTTAACGACTTCTTCGAGAATCTCGCGAATTCCGATCAACTCTTTCGCGCTCGCCAAAATCGCGCCGCTCGCATCGATGCCGATCGCGTCTTCGATTTGCTTTTTAACGCCTTCGGGATCTGCTGACGGAAGGTCGATCTTATTAAGAACAGGAATGATCTCGAGATTGTTTTCCATCGCCAAGTAAACGTTGGCGAGTGTCTGCGCTTCGACGCCTTGAGCGGCATCGACGACAAGAACGGCACCTTCACATGCGGCAAGGCTTCGTGAAACTTCGTAAGAGAAATCCACGTGCCCCGGAGTATCGATCAGATTCAGCTGATAGGTATTGCCGTCATCCGCTTTATACATGAGGCGAACGGTTTGAGCTTTGATCGTGATTCCGCGTTCACGCTCGAGTTCCATGTTGTCGAGGAATTGAGCCTTTTGCTCGCGTTGAGCGAGTGTGCCGGTCACGTTGAGAAGACTGTCGGCCAACGTCGATTTTCCGTGATCGATGTGGGCAATGATCGAAAAATTTCGAATGAACTTAGGATCCATCATAGAGGCTTAGCGCTTTCGTCGATCCGCATGGGATTCGGTACCTGGAAGTAGTGCATCGAGTTCTAGCTGACCTGGCAGCTGATCGCGATATTTTTCGAGCGCGAGGTCGATTCCCTCGCGAATGTATTCGGCAATCGGCACTTTGGTGCGACGATTCAGCTCTTTCAACAACGCCTGTTGTTGCTCAGTGATGTAGATCGTTGTTGCTAGCTTTTTTGCCACCGAATGGTGATAGCCCGAATTGCCATATGTTGCAATATGTTCGTGGCGCCGTTAGACGCCCCTATAGCCTACAGAAAGAGCATCGCATCCTTCAGAAGAACTAGAAACGCGAAAACTTGATCGTTACATCGGCGACCGTAATGGTTCCGGTCGTACAGTGGCGCCGTCCGCAGTCTTCAGGTTTCAAAACGGATTCACCGATGACATTGAGATTAGAATCAAAAACTCGGATTGCGAAAGTGTGAAAGACCAACAAGCTTCCATTTTCGACCTGAGCCGTCGTTTCTTTCTGAATAACGACCTTTCGCCAGCCGCCGTCTTTGTCGATAACTACGGCAGAAGACAGCTCTTCACTCTTCACAGGGTCAAATTCCAAATTTGAAGAGTAACGCGTTTTCTTTCCTTGAAAACGTAACGAAGCAAAATGAGTTGGGTTGTGAATACCCGACCATGTCGCTTTGTAATTGCTCAAATCCATCGCCTGAACAATCGTTCGCGATACGCGATACTGGCGATCTGGGATACCCATGATGCCAAGATACTCATGCAAAACCAAAACGAGTCGAGCAACGAGTTGGGATGAACTGTCGAGTGATTGCCAGCGAGCGCGATTAACAAGAATAAGTTTCCGCTTTGGAAAATTGAGTGCGTCGACTACGAGGCCGTTTTCGAGCGAGAGTGCGTCGTCAACACTATGAACCTCGGTCGTAGCAATCGCATTCAACAACGCGCCAAAACGCACTCTCGTCTCGCCGACGTCACGAATACGATCCACCAAATCAACGGCTGTAATAATGAACTCCGACGCGACAGCATCGCCTCCGTTGCCGGATTCATGGCCGGCAGAAGCGACGACTGGAGTGGAAAAAGTGACGACGAAAAGGAGTGCTAAAATCGCTGTTTTCATGAGGGCGATTAAATAATAACAGTTTGCCTAAGCGTCAAACCGCCCCAAAATTGCGTAGAAGACTACACAATCACCCAGCTATGTTTTCATAGTCCAAAGTAATTTACTCAAATCAGTCTTCACTACGACAGTGAGACCGCGATCAGGGCAGATATCAGACTCCGCGAAATGAATGAACTTCACCCGATTGCTCGACTGCAGGGCCATTGCTTTCGGAATATTAGTGCCTTTTGAATCAAAGACGACGTCGCTGATCACAAACTGGATCTCATTGAGATTCTCTTTCAGCAGCTGTAACGCGTCTTCGGCCGTGGTGGCGACAAGAACGTCGAGGCCTAAACGAGACTTGATCATCGTTTTTAGAAGAAGCTGGTACTCTGGTAAAGCATCAACGACGATCGCCTTCGCATTCGAGTTTCTTGGCTTCACACTATACAATTGGCGCACGGAATCGCCCTCCTCGACCGGCGCTTTGGATCACAGTCCAAGCATTGATTGCAACGCCAACCCTGTACTTCGACGTCGAATCAAAGATTTAGAAACGCAAATAGTGAGGAAAAATTGCCACGAGTAAATGTGACTGGATTGACCGTTCATTAAACAGAATCTATTGATAACCAATGCTCATCGAACATCTAAAAAAGGAATTTGCCCAAAGAAGCCTGCGAAATCCGCGGTATTCCTTGCGAGCCTATGCGAAATCGCTCGACGTCGACGCCTCGACACTGTCTGCGCTTCTTCGCAATAAAAGGCCTCTTTCTGCGAAGTCCGCCAAGAAACTGATCGATGCCCTCAATATTGAAGACCCTATGTTGAGTCGCCGTCTCTTTATCAGTTCTTTTAATCCCTATTCGCAGACGTCGGCCTTTTCTGAGATCGATTTGAAAACATTCGATGTCATCTGTTCATGGGAGCATTTCGCAATTCTGTCGTTGCTAGAAATCAGCACCCCACGCGCTGATCTCAATTGGATTTCTGAGTCTCTCCGACTACCGATGAGTACGGCAGCCGAAGCCTTGGATCGCCTTGAGTCTTTGAAGCTCGTCAAAAGATCTTCGAATGTCTGGGCTCTGAGCGGTGCTTGTCTTGCGACACCGTCGAACATACCGAGTGCCGCATTGAAGAAAAATAATCGTCAATATATTGAGATGGCGGTTCAATCGCTTGAGCGCGATTCAGTCGGAGACCGAGATATCACTGGAATCACGATGGCAATAGACCGGAAGAAACTGCCTGAGGCACAGAAACTCATCAAAGAGTTTCGTCGAAGTCTTGCTACCTATCTTGAGACCGGCACAAAAACCTCGGTTTACCGTCTAAACATTCAGCTCTACCCGCTGTCGAAACAGCGGGACTCACAAGCCGAATCCTAAATGGTTATTTCAAAACGCTTTTGAGAGCATCGACTTTGTCGAGTCGCTCCCAAGTGAACGACTCTTCTTTGCGACCGAAGTGTCCGTAAGCTGCCGTCGCCTTATAGCGAGGCTTCAAGAGATCGAACTGCTGCACGATCGCCGCAGGTTTCAAGCTCCAGAGTTCACGAACAGCTTTCGTCAACGCCTCAGATCCAACTTTGCTCGTCCCGTAGTCATTGACGAGCACGCTGACCGGTTCAGCAACTCCGATGGCGTAAGAAACTTGGATCAAGCATTTTTCAGCGAGCCCAGCCGCAACGATGTTCTTGGCAATGTGGCGCGAAGCGTATGCCGCTG
>DATLHP010000367.1:0-4807 GCA_035539835.1 Bdellovibrionales bacterium | reverse complement strand
CTCAGCTACCTCAAGCAACGCTTGATCTCAGCAGGTCCGGCATCACTTCGTATCGTCACACTTCTCGACAAGCCCGCTCGCCGCGAGCTTCCGATTAAACCAGATTACGTCGGTCTCACGATCGACGATCGCTACATGGTCGGCTACGGCATGGATTCAGAAGAAGCCGGCCGTAACTACAAAGACATTTTCTACTTCAAGCAGTAGTTCGTGCGACTCAAGCCTCGGCTTTGAGATCAAGGGTGCCATTAGGCAGTGTCGGCATGAATGGATTCCATGCGACTTCCCAGAAATGACCATCGAGGTCTCGAAAATAACCAGAGTGCCCGCCCCAAAAGACGTCTTGTGCTGGCTTAACTAGCGTTGCTCCAAGCTTTACAGCTCTCTCGAGAACCTGTGCGACTTCTTCCTTATTGCGAACATTGTGAGCGATCGTGATTCCGGGAAATCCTTTGCCCTCTGGCGAGACGGTTGCGTCTTCAGCAAGATGATCCCATGGGAAGAGCGAAACAACCCAGCCGCCCATATCGTAAAATGCGACGTTGCTGCTGTCTTTCCTCAACGGCTTCCAACCAAACAGATCACGAAAAAACGCTTTTGATTTCTCAAGATCTCGTGTTCCAAGCGTTACGAAGTTCACGCGATTCATTGAATTATCCTTTTTGTGGCTGTCGGCGAATGACCTGAAAGTAAAGGGTCATCGCAAAGAGAACGCCGGAGATAAGACAAGGGAAGACGAATCCCCGAAACTCCATCGCTCGGAATAACGGAACTCCAACTAAAGAACCTAAGAAGAAAAACAGAACGATCCCTGCCCGCATCAGGTTGGCCATCCATTCTGTTTCTACACCCTGAAGGGTCTTTCGATTCAATACTCGAATGATTCCGATTCCTAGATCCGTTACCAAACCCGTCAAATGGGTCGTGCGAACGATGGATTTCGATACCAGTGTGATTGTCCCGTTCTGAAGACCACAGGTGAAACACAAAAGAACAACCAAACCGTATCCAGAAAGGTCGGCAAGGCTGCGGCCGAACCTTCCGAAAGCATTGTTGAAGCCGCCAATTGCGGTCGCAAGAGTCAGCGCGAACAAGAAACCGAAGACGATGTAGTATTTAGGCTTCTTGTTCTGCTTCATCCGCAAATCGACAAGCACGCCGCTCACCATCGACCCCAGCATGAACGTGACCAACATCGCCAAAAGCCCTAGGCCGTGTGCCTGTCGTCCGGACTCGAGTTCAAGCGCGGCAAGTGTTGCAAACCCTGTAACATGAGACACGAAAGTCTGACAGGCCAACAGTCCGCCGACATTCAGTAGCCCCGCCTGAAACGCCAGAACCATCCAAATAATCATATTGGTGGGGTTGAATGCAGAAATATTGTCGTTACCGGAGAGCATATAGAAAAAGGCTATTACAACGACTAGTGGTTACGCCATCAGAACGTTGGCGACGAAGAAAAGAACGGCTGAATAGATAAATACGAGAATCACGCGGTTCGAAATCAAGTTGCAGACTCCAAGAAGTAGGCTCTCTTTAAATTTAGAGTCTTCCCTCGGAGTCTGTCAACGATCACGATTTACTGATCGATCAATGAACGATCTCACCGATCAAATCGTAGTCCATGCTGTCAGTGATTCGAACGTTCACGATCGTTCCGATTTCCGCTTCGCCGTCGTTGATCAGCACCACTCCGTCGATGTCGGGAGCTTGCTGTGACATTCGGCCCTGGAGAAGAAGTTCGGTTTCTTCGCTGACGCCTTCGACGAGAACCGGAATCGTTTTTCCGATGAACGCACGATGCTTGTCGCGGCTGATTTCCATCTGGATAGCCATCAATTCATCGTGACGACGCTGCTTCGTCTCTTCGTCGATCTGATTATCCATCTTTCCGCCAGCCGTGTTGTCCTCTGGCGAATACATGAAGCAACCAACGCGGTCGAAGCGCTGTTCTTTGACGAACGCCAAGAGTTCTTGGAAGTCTTCTTCGGTTTCGCCCGGAAAACCGACAATGAATTGCGTGCGAATGACAGCTTCTGGAATCTCGGCGCGGATCTTAGTCAGGCGATCCATGATCTCTTCGCGAGTCATCTGGCGGTTCATCGACTTCAAAACACGGTTATTGATGTGCTGAAGGGGCATATCGAAGTATTTCACTAGGCGTGGACGTGTCTTGATGAGCTCGATGACTTCGTCGGTGATTCCATCTGGGTAAAGATAGAGCACTCGAACCCAGTCGAGGCCTTCGATGAGTGACAGTTCATTTAAGAGCGCAGCCGGATTGGCTCCAGGGTCTAGATTCTTTCTGCGAAGGTCGAAGCCATAATCCGTGAAGTCGTGCGAAATGATATTGAGTTCGCGAACGCCGCCCGCGACGAGAAGCTTCGCCTCGTTGACCACGGCGGTCAGTCGGCGTGACTGGAGGTTTCCGCGAATCTTGGGGATCGCGCAGAATGCACAGCGCTTCAAGCAACCCTCAGAGATCTTCAGGTATGCACGGTAGCCAGGCTGCGAATTCACGCGTGGCGTTTCTTCTTCTTGAAGATAGGTCGGGAGATTGAAGAAGCGTTTGTTCTTCTCGCCCGCTTCGTGGTTCTTCAAGATTTTAGCGATATTCTGGAACTCGCCTGATCCGACGAAAAGGTCGGCTTCTGGTAAGCCTTCGACGAGATCGTCTTTGTAGCGCTGCGTGAGGCAACCTGCCACGACGAGCTGCTTAAGCCGGCCGTTTTCTTTGAGCTCCGACATTTCCATGATCTTCGCGAGCGATTCTTTTTTTGCTTCGTCGATGAAGCCGCAGGTATTGACCACGACGGTGTCTGCATCGTCAGCAGCGTCCGTAACGCTGTAGCCTTCTTTGAGTAGGTGGCCGAGCATGATCTCGCTATCGACGAGGTTCTTCGGGCAGCCGAGGCTGACAAAATGAACCTTCTTGCCGGTCGCCGACTGCGATGTGGCTATGGCTTGGTTCGTAGAAATGATCGGATTCGAGTTCTGTTCGTTCATTACGTTTCTTTCTGAAATCACGAGCGCATATTGATGAATTGAAGTGGAAGCTTGAACTTCCCACCGCGGCAAAGGGTCATCGTCTCTTGAAGTTCATCGATGCTCTTTGAAGTAACACGGATTTGTTCATCCATGATCGAGGCTTGAACTTTGAGTTTCGATTCTTTGATGCTTTTGATGATCTCTTTGGCGTTTTCTTTGTCGATACCTTGGATGATCTTGCCAACCTGTTTCAGCATCATGCCGCCAATAGGCTCCGGCTTTTCGAACTTCACGGAAGAAATCTCGACTCCACGCTTATGCAGCTTCGTTTGCAGGATGTCACGAACGGCGTTGATCTTCATCTCGTCGTTCGACTTCAGGGTGATGGTGTCTTTTTCCCAGATGATCTCGCTGCTCGTGCCGCGAAGATCATAACGGTTCTGAAGTTCTTTTTTCGCCTGGTTAACGGCGTTGTCGATTTCTTGTTCATCGATTTCTGAAACGATATCAAACGAAGGCATGCATCCTCACATCTTCATTACGTCGGCATTCGCCGGCGGGGTGTAATCAAAAAGTTTCGGGTCAACTTTGCCGCCAAAGGCTACATCTGAAAACTCCATCGAAGTCGAGTTGTCGACAGAGTCCCAATACTTGAATTCTTCGATCTTCTGTCCGTCTTTCGAAACCTTGATCTGCGCTCGCGAAAACTGATCTTGATTTTTCAACGGCTGAAGAAAATAAACCGTCTCGCCGGTCGGAAGCACATTCATTCCGGTTGGTTTAAACGCCTTCAGGAAGCCTGATGAACTTAAGAGTGACGTCAGCGCTTGCTCTTTCGCTTTCTTCGATTGCGTATCACCAGTCACGACCTGAACCGCCGCACCTTTGAATTGCTTCGAAGTATCTGTCGCAGCAAAGAAGTTCTTCTTGTTCACGACGAGAGTGAATTTCTCTTCAGCACCTTCGAGATCCATTCGAAGCTCACCGTTTGCGATCCAGAGTTTTCCCGAACTTTTCTTTTCGTCGCCAAGAAGTCCGAGCGTCAGAGTCTTCTTCACGTTCATCGTGAGAGCTTTTGCAGAGCCATACTTCTTGTTCAGCTTTTCGAGCTTAGCGACTTCATCTTTACCGACGGTTTGAATGCCTGGCGCGGCTTTCGATTTTGATTTCGCGTTCGGATCTTCTCCGTCAGCGAAGACCTGGCTCGCAAACGCGACAGAAAAAGCGATACCGGCCGCGCTCAAAGCACAGCTGCGAATCCGCTTTTGAAAATTCATTTTTCCTGCCATTTTCCCGCCATTTACGATTTCGGCGCAGCATATCAAAACCCCTGTTTTGTCGCAAGCCGAGGGCGTCTAACCAAGCTCCACGCTTCGAAGCCTGGCGGTTTTCCTAAGGCCTCAAACGCAGCCTTAACAGTCGCTCCGGTCGTGATGACGTCGTCGACGAAGATGATTCGGGTCTCGGGATCGCCAATGTTCTTAATCAAATCCGTCATATCCGATCTGATCTCGAATTTTCGATTCTTTCGCTCCTCTTTCGATTTATCCCGCTGCCTTCGTATGTCGCCGACGGGAGTCAGCGGACACATCAGTGGTGCATTCCATAGTTCGGCCATCACTTGAGCCAGAAGAAAAGCATGGTCATTTTTACTTGCTGGCGCCGGTAGAAAAATCACGTCTCGCCCGTGATGTTCGAACATTTCGTCTTCAGACAAGATCATCATCAGCTCACGCGCAACCCACGTCGAAGAGCCACCTTTGAAGCCAAGAAGCAGTGGATGAATCAGATCTTCTGTTTCATCAGTCCATTCGAAGAG
>DATLHP010000366.1:0-7606 GCA_035539835.1 Bdellovibrionales bacterium | reverse complement strand
CATCTATTTAGAAATCATGCGACTAACGAATCGAACCGCGAGTGATCTCTTTATCTTTGAAGATAGCGCACACGGAATTCAAGCCGCTCACGCATCAGGCGCCCATGTCATCCAAGTGAGAAATCCTGAGGAAACCGTAGCGCGTATTCGCGAATTCGTCTCACTCAGCAGTGACGATGATGCCTTCGGCCTGGACAGACTGACCAGCTAATGCTAGCTACACACGACATTTTGTATCCCGGAGCTTTGGCCGAGTGGCTTAAGGCGCACGCTTGGAAAGCGTGTATAGGGTAATACCTATCGAGAGTTCGAATCTCTCAGGCTCCGCCACTTCTATCCATCCTCTCGATGAATCGATCGCTCGCTTACCAAGTTCCGTAGCAGTTTGCTTTTGTGTATGACTGGTCTGAGTCGCGGACCAGGTACTGGCATGAGTATTCAGCATAGTGCAGCGTTACCCACGAATGTGGAATGCGCTCACCTGTTTGGCGATCTGTGTACATAAACGACTCAACGAAAATGTCAGAAAGTCTGCCAAGTTGGCAGAGTTCAGCCATCGTATACTGCGAGCGAGTCGCAACAGTTTCGATCGCCTTCATGAAACGTGGGCTTTCAGCGTACTTCGCACAGAATCCGAGATTCGCATTGGCGATAGAGCCGAAGGCCGAGAAAAGCACGATCAAAGCGAGAGATTTCATAAAGACTCCTAGAACTGTTGAATGAGCGGCGATTCTAGAAAGGTGCCGGAACGCCGAGCAAGAAAATCGTCTTTTTCCGCCGTCGGGTTCTCAACTGGCTTTTAAGATCTTTGAATGAACTTCCCGACTGTCCAACAATTCGTCATTTCGCCCTCTCGAAACCCCGGCCCTAGCCTTTCAATTCGCCTTGGGATGGCAAGAACTTAGCAGTGTTCGGCCACATGAAATCTCTCTTGGTCTTTGTGCTTTCAATTTTATCGATTGCTACGTTCGCCACACCCGCCCAGGCCTCTCGCCTCGGTGAGCGGATGGCGAAAGTCTCTGAGTCATTTCTAGGAAAACCATACGTCGCCGATCCGCTGGGTGAAGGCGCAAAGGCGCGCTTCGATCGCGATCCCCGCCTGCGTCTCGATGGCTTTGATTGCACGACGTTCATCGAAACCGTTCTCGCCATTTCAAAATCTCGACGCTCTCAAGACGTCGGATCGATGATGGATCGTATTCGCTACAAGCGCGGTAACGTCAGCTTCGAAACTCGCAACCACTTCACTGGCGTTGATTGGATTGCGAATAATTCGAGGGCGGGTTACGTCCGAGACATCACAATCGAAGTTGCGGGATCAAATGCGCGTTTAGCCGAAGCTCTTATCGAGAAAGACGAATGGTATCGTCATCTCAGCGCCGATCGCTTGAGCGGCGTTGAGGAATCAATGAAAGGCAAACGTCTCGAAGAGCTTCGTGCATTGAGTAGAAACCATGGAAAGAGCCTCGAATCGATGCCGTACATTCCGAAAGAGACCATCGACAAGAATCCAGAACTTCTCGAAAAGATTCCGCAAGGATCAATCATCAACATCGTTCGGCCGAATTGGGATCTCACAAAGCAAATCGGAACTCACATGAATGTGTCACATCAGGGACTCGCGATTCACAAAGGCGGAGTTGTTTACTTTAGGCATGCGAGTTCATCGAAGAATGTTCTGAAGGTCGTTGAAGTGCCGCTCGTCGATTACGTTCGCGGCACTCTTGCTTCACCGACAATCGGCGGCATCAACGTTCTACAGGTTCGTTAACGAGTCTGTGCCAGATTGTCTGGAATCATCTTGTACAGCGTGTATCCAATGCGGACAGACGCATCTCCATCGATGAAGAAGGCAACGACTTCTCCTTCTGAACCACCGCGAGTGATGACCTTGTCACCTGAGCAGAGACGTCTCGAGCAGCCCTCAACGGCTAAAACTGAGCGCTTCAGCGTATAGTTTGTGTAACCAATACGAACACTAAACTCGTCACGATTGAAAACGCCGACGATCACGCCTTCTGACCCGCCCGTTGTGAAGACCTTCTCGCCCGTCACTGGCATACGATTGGTTGATGAATCAGGGCGCGGTGGACGCGGAGGTCGCTCGCTCGCAAGATTGTCAGCAGAAAGTTTGTAGTACGTATATCCAATCAATACGCTGAATTCGCCGGATGGAAAAACTCCAGCAACGACACCCGAAGAACCGCCACGTGTCGTTACGTTGTCATCACTGCAGATATGTCTGAAGCAGCCTTTGATGGCAACATTCGCACGTGTCATGCGATATCCAGAATATCCGATCAGAAGACCCGTATCACCGTTCGGAAAAATCCCGACGACTTTCCCGACCGAACCGCCCGATGTGTAAACCTGATCGCCAGTGCACGCGCCAGAGCTACATCCGCCGCCAGCAACTTGATCGCGCGAGAATGTATAGTTTGAATAACCGATGCGAACGCTAATGTCGCGATCGCCAAAAACGCCATTCACTGTTCCGATCGAACCACCCGACGTCATGACTTCATCGCCAGCGCGAAGCCGGTCGAGAATGATTCCATCACTCTGTGCGTGGGCTGCAAGCGAACCAAAGACGACGATCAATGAAAGAAGTGCGCGCATGAAACGTTCCCTTTCGAATTGGTTTACCTTGGTCCAGTGTTAGAGTTGCACCGACTTCGGCTTCAGCATGTGACTGTGCGAAGCGCAGGCCACGCACAACGGTGTCAAATGGGCCATTACCTTCGTCTCGTTTTGAGCTCTCAAATCGAATCCATCCTGGGCTGAGCGCATAATTCCCAATATCTCAATTTGATCTATAAACTAGTTTGTAATGCAAACCGAATAGAGAAATGTCAGCGGCGAACCGCAGATGAAGGGATCACGATGCAGACACCGAGCGAATCAGAAAATTATCAGCAAGCGATGCAAGACATCGTCGCGATTCGCCGATCGATCCAATCCTACAAGAAAACAAAAGACGGACAGATCGGCGAGAGTCGCTTTCAAGCCAATCAGAAAATTCATCTGATGACGTTTGCGCTCTGCTCCCTCTTCGCAGTGATTGAACTCTTCACTGGATTCGGCATCACCCGAGCACTGATACAAGAATCGACGGCATCTATTCCGCGTGCTCTGATTCTATTGAGCATCGGCGTCTTTCTAGCGCTCTGTATTGCAACGATGTATTTCGTCGTCAATCGCGCCGCCGAGAGCACACAAGATGACTTTCAAAACTACATCAAGCGTAACTTTGTCTACTTACAAAATCTCTCGCACCTATCCGACCTCAGCATCAAGTTCGTCGTTGTGGCGGCACTGCTCTTCGTCAACAAACCTGAATGGATAGCGCCATTCCTCTTCTTGTTCACCGCAGACTATTTGCTGCAAGGTCGATTCTTTGTTCTATCGATCCGAAGCTCGATGCTTTGTGCGATCGCGTGTGCCGTCGCTGCTGCGATCATGTTTTATGCAAACAACGGCCAAGTTCTTTGGCCTTTGATTGGATTCGATATTTTGACTGCCGTTTCAATTCGCAGACTTTCAACCATGAAGAGAGTTGAAGGTTAAGCGTGGGAGTAAAGAGCATCCTCGAAACACATCCACTTCTCAGCGACCGCGTTCGCTTGAGTATTATGGGTGTGCTTGCTTCGAGCGAGGAGCCTGTGAGTTTCAATGAACTCCTCGAAGCGCTGAGTTTGTCGAAAGGAAACCTATCGACACACTTGAAAAAACTAGAAGATGAAAAACTGGTCGAAGTGAACAAACAGTTCGTCGATCGCAAACCTCGCACCGATTATGTATGTACGCTGAAGGGGCGAGAGGAACTCAACAACTATCTTGAGCAAATTCAAAAGATGCTCAAGCAGACAAAGAAGTAAGGAGAACCTCATCATGAAAAGCGTACTCACGATCTCTGCACTGCTCCTCTGCGCCTGGAATCTCACTGCATGTTCTGGCCAGGTCATTTCTGAAGACGCCACAACACCAGAGAAAGCATCAACCGTCGTTATCGAAAAACACGACCAACGGGTAAAAAGATATAACTGCGATGGAAACCTGATCTCTGACAAAATCGAAGAAGTAAAACCGCCCCGAGTGATGATTGAAATTCATCCGAAACGGAGTGACTGGTCTTATGAAACGATCAGCTATTCGCAATTCAAGAATGTTAAAACCGGAGATGATTTTGCGACGATCTACGACGGCGTGAAATTCGTGATCGATTACAACCCGGGCTATTACAATCTCCATGTGAACAAAGGTCTCAACGAAATCAAGTACCGCTTCGATTTTACCGATGGCGAAACAGAATCAGGCAGTCGCTTCATTGATGTTCACCTTCAAACAGAGCGCCTCGACGGCATTTACGAAGTTCGCCCTAGCGAAGAAGAATGCAAAGAACCAGAGGCCTGATTTCAAAAAAGAAACGGGCCCTTTCGGGGCCCGTTCTTCAACTCTCGTATTTTGAGAATTCAATTACATGCGATTCAAGATGCGCTCAGCATCGCGTGAGCTACGATCACGACGATCGAAGAGCGAGCTGAGATCATAGCGTTCACGTGGCGCAAGCGGCGCAGTGACGAACTGAAGATCTTGAAGTGCGCGAACGCGCTCGAGGCCTGTCACATCTGGACGACGCTCTCTGATGCGCGAAACGATGTCATACAACATGCGGCCATCGATTTTTTGTCCGCGGCGAGCGAGACGATCGGCATAGTTACGGATTTCACGGCTCTGTGTGTAAGCGTCTGGAAGACGGCTATAGTAATCCATGAATTCACGGTTGAAATCGTATGGCGAAACGATGCGATCGTAGCGGTCATAACGATCTGGCGGTGGTGGTGGGCGATGATGTCCCGGAGGGCGTCCATGATCTGGACGACCATAGTCAGGGCGACCGTGGTCTGGGCGTCCATGTCCTGGGCGACGTGGGTAGTCGCGATAAATGATGACTGTTCCGTTGTCATCACGGCAGTTTGCATCTTCGATTGCTACGCCAGTCAATCCACCAAGGATTGCTCCGGCAGCGACTTCGCCAGCTTCAACATCACGGTCTCCTGTGTTGTTCCCGAGAACAGCACCAAGAATGCCACCGATAACTGCGCCGCCGACAACTTTCTTTTCCATATCGCGGCAGTCGCGATAGCTCTCACGAGCATAGCTAACTGACGCCAAAACTTGAGCGCACAAAGTGACGCCAAGAAGAATTCCGAGTCCACGTTTCATAAACATCTTCCTTCCGTTCGTACGAGACGAAACAGGCCGGATAATAGCGGTGTAAGAGATCTGCCGATAGAGACATGGAAAATTTGAAATGCTTGATCAGAATGTTTACACTCACATAAGCCCTTGAAATGAGATGAGCCTTAAACGGCTTTAATCGACTTAGACAAAAACTTCGCCCCTCTGTCAGGATCCCGGATGCCCACCGATTTCAAGAAGCTCATCAGTGCCCGGTTTCTTTTTACCTTTGCGGTTCAAATGCAGGCCGTCGTTCTTGGCTGGCGAATCTATGAGCTCCTCAAAGACCCTCTCTCCCTCGGTTTCATTGGGCTCACCGAAGCCGTACCTGCGATCGGCCTAGCCCTCTACGCCGGATATCTCGTCGATCGGATGAAACCACTCTTGGTCTATCGACGCGTAATGTACGTGAGCTTTCTCTCTGGCCTCATTGTCCTCGGAGAGCATGTCTTTAGTGCCCAACTTACCGTCGTGACTCAGGCAGGCCTTCTCTATTTCGCGGCATTCTTGACCGGACTTGCGAGAGCGTTTTCGCAGCCTGCTATCTATGCGGCACTTCCGCGGATGGTCGCTCGCGAAAGTCTGATGAAAGCGACTGCGATATCTAACTCTGCCCTTCAAATCGCTCGAATCGGCGGCCCAGCCTTCGGCGGACTCGTGTTCGGATTTTTGGGTGCCATTGTTTCATCGTCGATTGTCTGCATTCTCTTACTTGGTGGTGTGTGCGCAATGCTTCTCATCAAAAAAGAAATTCCACCGCCGGATTCTCGCCCCCAGCATAAGTCGATCAAAGACGAGCTTCTCTCTGGAGGCATTTTTGTTTTTAAACATCCGATTTTGTTTCCGGCGCTCACCTTGGATATGGTTGCCGTCCTATTCGGAGGTGTAACAGCACTCTTGCCAATCTTTGCACATGAAATCCTTCATGTCGGACCGAAGGGACTCGGAGCCCTTCGAGCCGCACCTGCCGTCGGCGCAACTTTCATGAGTCTATGGCTTGCGCGAAACAAACTTCCTGATCGATCAGGAAATTGGCTTCTTTCAGCCGTCGCCGGATTCGGCGTTTGTATCTTGGTGTTCGGTTTCAGTCGCGACTACTTTTTGTCTCTCGCCGCACTGACGCTGAGTGGAGCTTTCGATAGCGTCAGCATGAATATCCGGTCGACAGCCGTACAATTGAGTTCGCCTGACCACATGCGCGGAAAGATTTCTGCAGTGAACTCGATCTTCATCGGTTCTTCAAACGAGATCGGTGAATTCGAATCCGGTATCGCCGCCAAGATCCTAGGAACAGTTCCGGCCGTCTATTTAGGCGGAATCGTCTGTCTCTGCACAGTAGGAGTCGTGGCTTATCTGTCTCCAGCTCTAAGAGAAATGGAACTCGCAAAACTGGACGCAAGGCACCCGAAGTCATGAGTTGCGCAGGCAGGAGATATCTAGGACTCTCGTGATCTCAGATCACCTGTGGAGGCCCTATGATCTTCGAAACGACTGTTCCGCCATTCATTAAAACATTCAAAAACTTGCTCGCGATTCTCGACAAAAGCGCGGCATACGCAGACTCAAAGAAATTCCAAACCGAAGTATTGCTTCAATCACGTCTCGCTCCAGATATGTTTCCGCTGATGAAGCAGATCCAAATCGCGTGCGATACTGCAAAACTTGGTGCCTCTCGCTTGACGGGAAAAGATGCGCCGACACACGCCGACGACGAAGTGACTCTCGCACAAATCAAAGCGCGCATCACAAGCGTGATCTCGTATCTCGAATCGTTCTCTGAGAAGAACTACGCTGACTCACCCGCTCGCCAAATCACAACACCTCGCTGGGAAGGTAAGTATCTGACGGGCGACGAGTACGCGATTCACCACGTAATTCCGAACTTCTATTTCCACATCAGCATGGCTTACGCGATTCTTCGCAACAACGGCGTCGATATCGGCAAAAAAGATTATTTAGGCGCTCTGCCATTCAAAGGCTGAGTCTTAGAGCTCTTCCGTTTTACTTTGAACGGAAGAGCGGCTTGATGACCGAGGCGTTCGACGGAACGAAGAACGCCAAATATGTGATGAGCAATCCGATGATGATCGCCAGAGGTAATCCGCTCGGTGCCATGAATGCATGCACCAAGAAAATGTTGATTGAAATAGGCGCCAGCACAACGAGCGCGAGTGGAACAAATTTTCCTGTCAAAAGCATCAAGCCGCAAAGAGTTTCGGTCGCCTTGATCAGGTGAAACAGGTATCCCGTCGCCATCATACCTGCATTAAAGGTTTTCAAACGCTCTGGCAAATCTGGCGGCGGTTGAATAAGACCCAGAAGTCCGATCAATCCAAAAACAAAGAAAATTAATCCGAGAAAAACC
>DATLHP010000365.1:0-17581 GCA_035539835.1 Bdellovibrionales bacterium | reverse complement strand
GAGAATCAATAACTCAGGCTTCGTAGTGCTAAGAAAGCCGCGTGCTAGATTGGCGCGAAGGCGTTCGCCTCCGCTAAGATCCTTCACTTTTTGAAAGACCGATTCTTTCACGAACAGAAATTTGGCGAGACCGTTTCGTATCTCTGCTTCATTGAGAGTCGATGTGATTTGAATGTTTTCAAGAACGCTTTTTTCGTTATCAAGCCCAGCGCAGCGTTGATCGATGTACAGGGTCTCGAGCTTTCCTTGGCGAAGCTCACCTCGAGTTTCAAACTTTTCACCCATGATCGTTTTGAGAAGTGTTGATTTTCCAGAACCATTGGTGCCCCTGAGTGCGATGCGGATATTCCCGCGCCATGCGAAGGCGAGGTCTTGTTTGTAGATCCAATCGCCGAATTTCACATTGAACCGATTCGCTTCAGCAACGAGTTTTTGTGATGGGATCGGGTCGCCAATCAAGTCAGCGTACATCACCGGATCGATTTTCAATTCGCTCAAGGCTTCATGGGCATCACGGATGGCTTTATTGGCGCGATCGATCGTTGCTGCATCGATCTTGCCGGTAGTGACTTGCGCCGCTCGTTTTCTGCCTCCGAGAAGAATTTTCGGCATTCCTCCGCGTTCGGCAGCTTCCTTTCCGCGACGATTTCGTTTTTCTTGGCGATCTCGTTGCTCATTGCGAGAGACAAACACCGACTCGCGGTCTCGTTTTGCGAGTTCGAGATTTCGGCTGAGATTTTCTCGCTCTTGAGTTTTGGCTAAGAGATACTCGTTCCATCCGCCGCTGCATTTCGAAAGTCCTCGATTCGAAAGCTCTAAGACGTCATTACACAATTCAAGACATTCGCGGTCGTGCGAAATAAGAAGTATGCCGCTCTTTCGATTTTTAAGAAATCGAACGACGGCATCTCGACCGACTCGGTCCAGGTCATTTGTGGGCTCGTCGAGAATTAAAAACTGTTCATCAAGTGTGCTTGCAAGTCGCACACGCATCCATTGGCCTCCACTAAGCGTGGTACACAAGGATCGTCGGTCGATGCCCTCAAGCAAGTTTTCTGAGAGTTCTGGTAGTTCATAGTTGAACTGCAGAAACTCATCGACCGTGATGGCTCGCGGATCTTGTCTTTGAGCAAAGTAGGTAATGGCACTATTACGACGAATGCTTCCCGCAGACACCTCGAGCTCGCCAACAAGAAGCTTAGCTAGCGTCGATTTACCGACGCCATTGGGCCCGACGAGTGCCGTGAGTCGAGAGTCTAACGAAAAACTGAGACCATGAAAGAGTTCGCGTCCGTTCGGTAATTCGAACGAAACGCCACTCGCAGTGACGATCGATTGCATAAACAAACCTCGCGCGACTCAGCTGTCGCGCCAATCAAAGGAAAGAAGATGAAATGAAGATTGGTGGGTTCGTTTATGCTCTCATAGGTCTCTGGATTTGCGGCCAGAGGTCTAAATAGTAGCTCAGATTTTCGTGAAAATCCACGACGCAAGCTCGTCAAGTGGCGTAGGCTGCTCAATATGAAACAGAAAATCCAAGGGTATCATCAAGACTCCGAGAATCATTGGGTTGCAGAGCTCGAGTGTGGGCATGCCCAACATGTCAGGCATGATCCACCTTGGATGGAGAGACTCTGGGTAACGACAAAAGAAGGCCGAGATAGCAGAATCGATGCAGAGCTCAATTGCGTTCGCTGTGACGAAGCAAAACAAGCTCTCAAGCGGCAAATCATCAAAGAATGTAAACAGCTAATGGTCGAGGCTTACGAAAGTGCCGGAATTAGCGGTTTGTGTGAAGAAGGACGCTGGGAAGCAGCCCTGTCCGCTCTCGATCGCTTTGAAAACACCTAACCCGGTTCACTTGAACCTGGGCGAAGCCTTTGTTACACTCTGAAACAGAGGCCACCCATGCAGCTGATCGCGACAGCACATTTGAATCGTTTCAGCTGCTTCCACGGGAGCAAGGCCTTTATTTTTTAACGGCGGACGAAGCTTTTTTCAATCGCCGCTTCTTCCGCCTCTCCAGGTCATTCGTAAAATAAACTCTCTCTAAAATTCTTAAGACACCAGGAGAAACGCATGGAACATGCCTTGCCTGACATTTATGTCACGACTCATGATTTTGAACGTCTGTCGCAATTGATCAGTCACGTTCGTAACGACGCGGCTGACGAACTCGAAGAAGAACTCGCACGGGCGAAGATCGTGCCCGAGTTCGCTTTGCCGTTTGCCGTCGTCACAATGAATTCGACAGTCACATTCACGGACCTCGAGTCCAAAAAAGAATCGAAAGTGACGCTCGTGTATCCCGAATACGCCAATGTCGAAGAGAAAAAGATCTCGGTCTTGGCGCCCATTGGTATTGCGTTGATCGGTCTCAGACTCGACGAGGTGATTGAATGGCCTGTTCCGAGTGGGCACTCGAGAAAACTCAAGGTTATTTCAATCGCGCAAGGAATGGAGCAACTCGCGTGAAATTTGCTCGCACACTCATCGATTCGTTTGGAACCGACATTTACATCGATCTCGGTACAGCAAATACGCTCGTGATGGAGAAAAACAAAGGTCTCGTTGCGAACGAGCCATCCGTCATTGCGTATTACGAGTTCAATGATGGTCGGCGACGAATCGTTGCGGTCGGGAGCGAGGCGAAACGTAAAATGGGCCGCACTCCAGGAAATCTGATCGCAAGTCGGCCATTGAAAGATGGCGTTGTGGCTGAGCTCGATGCGACCGAAATGATGCTCAAGTATTTCATGAATACGGCACGCAAAGCCGCGCGATGGGCGAAACCACGACTCGTGATTTCGTTGCCGTTCGGTGTGAGTGATGTCGAGAAAAAAGCCGTTCGCGATTGTGGAATGGCCGCTGGCGCACGCGAAGTCGCGCTGATTGAAGAGCCAATGGCTGCTGCAATTGGCTCGGGGCTTCCGGTGCATAGCTCAAAAGGCAACATGGTCATCGACATTGGTGGCGGAACCACCGAGGTTGCGGTGATATCACTCTATGGTATCGTTCATTGCGAAGCGGTGAGAGTAGGTGGTCATGCATTTGACGAAGCGATCGTCGAAGCGTTACGACGCCGATTCAATATTCTTGTCGGGGACCAATCGGCAGAGCGTTTGAAGATCAGAATCGGAACGGCACTGCCTGGAGATCACGAAACCAAAGCGACGATTCGCGGAATCGATTTTGCGACAGGACTGCCTCGAGAGATCACGGTGACGTCTCATGACGTTTACGAGGCTCTTTCGCCTTTGCTCAATGAAATCATCGAGGCTGGAAAGCGAACGCTTGAAAACACGCCGCCGGAACTTCTGTCAGATATCATCGACAATGGTATCGTCGTCGCAGGTGGTGGAGCGTTGATGCATGGTTTGGCGGATCGACTTCACCGAGAGCTCCATGTCCCCGTGCGAATCGCCGATAGCCCCTTGCTCGCCATCGCAAAAGGCGGCGAACAAACCATTAATGAACCAGGTCTCTTGTCCAAAATCGTTTTGGCATAAAACCTAGCGAAGTCGACGACGAGCGTGTGAAGAAAGGATTTTTCGAACACGTCCATCGTCGTCTTCGTCGAACAGATCTCCGACCACTTCCTCAATAATATCTTCGAGTGTCACAATTCCGATCGGCCTAGAGTTCTGGTCGACAATAATGCACATATTCGTTCGTTTCGATTGCATGAGTCGAAGAGCGGCGAGTGCATACTCTGACTCTTTCAAATAGAGAACGGGTCTGATGATTCCATGCCACTCAGGGGCATCCGTCGCCAGAAGTGCGATGAATTCTTTGGTGTGAAGAAGCCCACGAACAGAGTCGCCTTCGACAACTGGAATTCGAGTGTGTCCAGAGGTAATCGCTGCCGACGCCACGGACGATCGATCGGCTGTTACTGAGATCGTCGAAACCGCAGACCAAGGAACCATGACCTCGCGGACTTTTCGGGTCTCGGTCTCGACGATATTTGCGATGTATTGTTGAGTTGGCGCCGATAGATGTTCGAGTTCGATCTGGCTTCCGGCTGACGGCATTTCGCTTGCGCGCTTCGGAAGAAGTTTGAGCACAAACTTCGTCATGGTTTCGAGAAAAGTGACGAGTGGTGAAAGCAATCGGTCGGCAAGCAAAATCCAGCGCGCGCCAAGAAGCGAAATCTTCAAAGGACTTCTTAAGGCGATGGTCTTCGGTACCAGTTCTCCCAAAACGACGCTGAAGATAGTGAGTGGAATAACGACGAGGACGATGGCGAGCCCTTCGGACGCTCGCTCGCTCATACCGAAGCGTTGTTCGAAGATCGGAGCAAAAGACTCTTCGGCTCCCGCGCCGCCGACGGCGGCCGAGATCATACCGACGAGAGTGATTCCGATTTGGATGATAGAGAGTGTTCGCTCAGGATTCTCGCGAAGACTTAGAATTCGAGTTGCCGGAGACGAGGCAGTCTTTGCAAGCTTTCGAAGTTGTGGTTTTGTGACTGTGACGAAGGCCATTTCGAAACAAGCGAAAAGGCCGTTTAGGGCAAGGCAGACTAAGACGATGATGAGTTCTTCCACGCTGTCTTCCGATCAATCCGACAAGTTTTCTAGAATCGGGCAGTTGGGACGATTGTCCCCGTGGCATGACTTTGCCAGCTGCTTGAGTGTCTTTGACATCGCATCAAGTTCGGCGATTTTTGCATCGAGCTGTTTGACATGTTCGAGAGCCATTGCTTTCACGTCAGCACTGGCGCGAGATTTGTTTCGCCAAAGACCAACAAGCTTCTTGATTTCTTTCATCGAAAAACCAAGACCACGAGCTCGTTTGACGAACTTCAGAATATGAATGTCTGTGTCAGAATAGACACGATAGCCAGAGTCTGTTCTCGAAACCTTCGGAATCACTCCGATTGTCTCATAATGACGAATGAGCTTTGAATTGACTCCTGATGCTTCTGCGGCTTCTCCAATATTCATTCTGACCTCGCGAAATCGAACATAACACAACATTCCAATTAATTGGAATCTTAGCATTGACCTTCCAATGATTGGAAGGTGCATCATTAAATAAGAGACGGTTTTTTAGAGAAGGTGAGTTTATGTTGGGACGTGCTTCTGTAATTTTTCTTGCACTTTTTTGGACAGTCGGTGCTTTCGCACACGGCGAAGATAAGCTTGGGCCTCACGGCGGTTTCATAAAAATGCCGGGTGGATTTCACACTGAAGTCATTTCGCTCGGGAAGAGTGCTTTGAAAATCTATCTTCTAGACATTTCTTGGAAGAATCCAACAGTGTCGAAATCGAGTCTCAATGTCACTCACCAGGGAGTGAGGGCGAAGTGTTTGTCGAAAGACAACCACTACGTCTGTGAATTCGGCAGCAAGACGGATTTAACAAAGCCAGGCCAAATAACAGTCGAGGCGATGCGCGAAGGTCAGCAAGGCAGCACAATGGCCTATGATCTTCCGTTAAGTTTGCAAGGCGCCGCTGGCGACCACAAGGGGCATTAATTTATGGAACACACGCACACGCAACATGGAGAGAGCTGTTGCTCGCTCAAGTCGAACTCAAGTATTCCGGTGACTGACGGTGATCGTGAACGAATTTATACGTGCCCAATGCACCCGCAAATTCGTCAGAAAGGTCCCGGCAATTGCCCGATCTGTGGCATGGCCTTGGAACCCGAAGAAGTTTCTCTTGAAGACGAAGAGAATCCAGAACTTGTCGATTTCACTCGGCGACTCAAAGTCAGCGCTGTCTTTGCAACGCCGCTATTGCTTCTAGCGATGTCTGAGATGATACCGGGGCGACCGGTTCAGAGATTGATTCCAAGTGGTTGGAATGCTGCGATTCAATTCTTGCTGGCAACGCCGGTGGTCTTGTGGGCCGGGTTTCCGCTCTTTGAGCGAGGTTGGGCGTCGCTCAAGAATCGAAGTTTGAATATGTTTACGCTCATCGCTCTTGGTGTCGGTGTTTCTTACGCATTCAGCATCGTCGCTACTTTGTTTCCCGGAATTTTTCCAGAAGCACTGCGTTCGCATGGTGGAATGGTTCCACTGTACTATGAGGCAGCGGCTGTGATCACGGCGCTCGTTCTCTTAGGACAGGTTTTAGAGCTTCGTGCAAGAAGCCAAACTGGGAATGCGATTCGCGCTCTTTTAGGTCTTGCGGCGAAAAATGCAAAGCGACTTCGCGCCGACGGAACCGAAGAAGAAGTTCCCGTTGAACACATTCACGTTGGTGATCACTTGCGCGTTCGGCCCGGAGAAAAAGTGCCTGTCGACGGAGAGATTCTCGAGGGTCGAAGTGTCGTCGATGAATCGATGATATCAGGCGAGCCCATTCCAGTCGAAAAGGAAGTCGGCGATAAGGTGACTGGTGCCACTGTGAATGGGACCGGTGCATTCACGATGCGTGCGACGAAGGTCGGAGCCGATACGCTCTTGTCTCAAATCGTAAAGATGGTCTCGCAGGCACAAAGAAGCCGAGCACCGATTCAGAATCTTGCCGATAAAGTGTCGGGCTATTTTGTTCCGGCTGTCGTTCTCATTGCGGTGCTGACGGCAGTCATCTGGTATTTCGTTGGCCCAGAACCGAAATTGACTCATGCCCTTGTGAATGCTGTTTCGGTTCTCATCATTGCTTGCCCTTGTGCTTTGGGTCTCGCAACTCCGATGTCGATCATGGTCGGAACAGGGAAAGGTGCCTCTCTAGGGGTTCTCGTAAAAAATGCCGAGGCTCTCGAGCGGCTGGAAAAGATCACCACTCTAGTTGTCGACAAAACAGGAACGCTCACGCTTGGAAAACCAAAGTTGTCGAATGTTATAGCGATTGGATCGCAGTCTGAAAACGAGCTCCTGTCACTTGTCGCGACACTCGAGAACTCAAGTGAACACCCTCTGGCCGAAGCGATTGTCAGTGGTGCATCAGAGCGAAATCTCTCGCTGGAATCGGTCAGTCACTTTGAGTCGGTCACCGGAATGGGTGTGAAAGGCGTCGTTGCTGGCAAAGTGATTCTTGCTGGCAACAAACGACTTCTCGAAAAGTATTCGATTGAGGCTAGCCAGCTCACAGAGATGGCAGCAGAGCTTCAGTCGCAGGGACATGGTGTGATGCTGATAGCTGTCGATGGCAAGCCATCGGGTATCGTTGCCGTCAAGGATCCGATCAAAGAGAGTTCTCGCGAAGCGATTGAGTACTTTCACTCAAAAGATATCGAAGTCGTTATGGTCACTGGAGACAATCGTAATACGGCTGGTGTTGTCGCGCGCGAACTTCGAATAGACCGTGTCGAAGCCGAAGTTTTGCCGAATCACAAAAGCGAAGTGATTCAACACCTGCAAGCGGAAGGCAAGATCGTCGCGATGGCTGGCGACGGTATCAATGATGCCCCGGCGCTCGCTCGGGCGGATATCGGTATCGCAATGGGGACCGGCACTGATGTCGCAATCGAAAGCGCAAGCGTAACGCTTGTGAAGGGTGATCTGATGGGGATTGTGCGAGCACACCAACTCAGTCAAAAGACGATGCGAAACATTCGTCAGAATCTGGTTTTCGCGTTCGGATACAACGTGCTCGGAATACCGCTCGCTGCCGGTATTTTCTTTCCGACATTTGGACTTCTTTTGAGTCCGATGTTTGCGAGTCTGGCGATGAGTTTGAGCTCTGTTTCGGTGATTGGGAACTCGCTGAGACTAAGAAAGGCGAAACTTCCGTAACAGAATGAGGCGAAACCACGTGGCATTTCGAGAACTTATCCCAGTACCCTTTAGCCTAGACTTAGAAAATCCGAACCAGACGTCATCGAGTTCTTCATCAGGAGCCTTCTATGACTTTGCTTCGTCGAGTTCTCACGCTAGCAGCTATTCCACTTTTCACAACGATGACAGGATGCTCGTCATCCTCTCCGACAGGTGTCATAGACGAAGAATCTGAAGCCGTCGTAGCCGGTACAGCAGTCTCATTTAGTGGGTTGTATGATCAAGAGTTGACTGTCTCATGGGGGGACGCATCGGGAGGATCGGGCGATCTTGAATACAAGCTTGTCACCTCAACCCAATTGACGGATCTAGACACTGTCGACGAAGCCGATGCGCTGACAGGTGCATCTGTTTTGATGGATTGGTCTTCCGATACGAGTGTTGATCTGACGACGGTAACTGCGGGCACTTACAACTACTACGCAGTCATTGTTCGAGATGAAGAGGGAGCGAAAGAGCTATACACGCCAAAGGGACGTATCCAAGGTAAAGTCATCTATAAGACGGTCGCCGAGTACAATGGAAACCTTGGCGGGATCACAGGGGCTGATGCAAAGTGCGCAGCCAGCCAACCAGACGGCGTCGATACGACAGCAACAGTGAGAGCATTCATCGTCGACGATGGTGTACGCGAAGCATGTGATGATGCCACCTGTGCCAATTCCATCGATTGGGTTCTGACTCCGAACTGGGACTACTTCAATATTGACGGAGACAAAATCGGAACTGTCGCCGCGACAGGAGTCTTCACTGCATACTCGGCAGCGGTCTATCCGACCGGAACAAACTGGCAAGACACTGCTTACACGGGTCTCAACGGCAACTATTGGGATATCACTGCGACATGCAATAGCTGGACAAGCTCGAGTGGCGCGGATTCAGTCAGTGGTGTTGGACACACGCCAGAGGCAAACTCGATGCAATTCACAGCGAATGCAAACATGGGCTGCGACACCATCGCTCCGATCATCTGTGTAGAGCAGTAATAAACTAGCGTCTTCTTTTGTTTTTGTGTCGGCGGTGCTCGGCGACTTCGTGGATTCGTTTTTCGCTCAGTTTTTTCGTTTCCCAGAGTTGTTGATGAACTTCATCGAGCTCTGCATCTGACAGTTCTTCGAGATCAATCATTGCGTTGCGGGCATGTTTGTTTGAACGAATGAGTTCGTCGAGTTTCAAATGGATCGCTCGGGCATCTCGGTTTTGTGTGTTTTGGATCAAAAAAACCATTAGGAAAGTAGCAATCGTCGTTCCTGTATTGATGATGAGCTGCCAGGTATCGGTGTAGTTGAACGCCGGCCCCAAAGAAACCCAAACGACTATGGCGAGGCATGCGATGAGAAAGGCGAATGGTTGACCAGCCCAATTCGAAACCGTATGTGCGAATTTTCGAAACCATTCTGACATCAAGCCAACTCCTCCTGCGCAATCCGTGCAGGAAACTAAACTGGCGTTACGGCCATCATGCGATTCTAATTCTCTCGTTGGCGTGATCACCAGTGCCGACAAGGAGAGTCACATGGCGGCAGGAAAGAAAACAAAGAAGAGTGCAACTAAATCTAAGAAATCAGCGCGACAAAATGTCGCAGCAGAAAGCGGTGAGGCGGACATCATCGAGTTGATTCTAACGGACCATGAGCCCTTGAAAGAACTCATCGAAATTCTGAAAGACACAGAAAATGATCTTGAGGAACGACGAGATGCGTTCGAACAATTTGGTCCGCTTCTCGTTTCGCATGCGAAGACTGAAGAGAACATTTTGTATGAGTATTTGAAAGAAGACGAAGACCTTCGCGAAGAAGGGTTTGAAGGCGATGTCGAGCATCAGCTGGCAGATCAAATGCTTGAAGAAGCAAAGCGTACGGATGATGAAGACCTTTGGTCAGCTCGGGTGAAAGTTCTCGCTGAATTGGTTGAGCATCACATCGAAGAAGAGGAAGAAGAAATGCTTCCTGAATTTAAAAAGCATTCGGAAAAAGAAGATCGCATTGAGCTTGGGGCTGCGTTCACGAAACTGAAGAACAAAATTGAAAGCGAAGGGCTGGACGATATTTCAGCAAAAAAATTCGCAGAGGCTCACGAAAGAGTTTCGCACTGATCGGTTTGTCTCGCGTACACACCAGGGCCCGAATTTTCGGGCCCGGCAGATTCTGCGATTAGCGGCGAGCGATGTCTTCGATGCGACAGTCGCGGAGCCAGCCACCAAATGCGTCGTAGAGCGACACGTAGTCGCCGCTGCAGACCCATGAAGAAGGGCTGCGGAACTGCATGCTACGAGCCCAGCGGAGGTCATAGCAGAACGAGTCAACGCGGATGCGGAGATTGCGTCCAGCCTGAACCTCGAAGATGTAGTCGGAGATTACGCGGAACGATGTCGGCATCTGAACAAACTCACATGAGTTCGTTTCTGCCATCGCCGTTGAGCCAAAAGCGCCGAAGAGAGCCAAAGACAGAGTAAGTGCTTTAATGAAGTTCATTGTGCGGGTGTCTCCTTTGCTAAAAACGCTAGCAAAGGAGACTCGCTGAAGAGAAGGATTTATCTCAGTTTATAGGAGGCTCTGCGTCAGCAGAGCCCTTCGCGATGCTTATTTTGCGGCCAAAATGTCGCTGCCGAAGCGCTCTTTTGCGACTTCAGACTGACGATCGCGGCTCAAACCATCAATAGCAGGCTTGTTTGTCGGGTAGAGAAGAAGAAGCTTCTCTTTGCCCGCACCCTTCGTGATTTGAACAGTCGCCGTCTTGCCGGCGGCGACCTCGATCATCTCTGGCAGGTTTCCGTAAGCTGCTCCGCCTTCGCGAACGTTGAGGTTCATCCACTGACCTTTGGCTTTTCCGAGAGCGTCGTCGCCTTCGATGACGCTGAGTTCTTTCGAACTCGCGGCGATCTTTACAGAAACAACGCCAGCGTTACGCATTTTGAGAGCGGAAAGCGGCGCTTCGATGATCGCAACTGTCGAGTGAGTCGGTGCGAACATCGCCGAAATACCGAGAACTGCATCAGCGTAGTTCTCGATGAGATCCGGCTTTCCTGCCGCAGTATCGATCTCGAATTGCTTGCGCATTTGGCGAGCCATCGACGCATCGATGAGAACGCTCGAGAATTTCTTCGCCGAAAGACCCTTTAGGCTTTCTTCGAGGATGCCGGCGAGTTCTTGATCCGCTGAACCGTCACCATCGGCGTCGATCAGAGCGATCACTTCGCAAGTATCCCAAGTCGTCATTGGCTCATAGATCTTTGCGGCGATTTGAAGAACAGCTTCGCCTTCTTTTTGAACTACGCGGTAACCAGCCTCTTGAAGATCGCAGCTGTGCTCCATATTCGGATCAGCGTTTGGATCGACCTTGCGAGCGTCGCGAGCGATCAAGTTGAATGGGTATGCAACGCCTGCATTCGACCCCATGTTTTTCAGCGTCAAATCTGCCGCGGCCCCTTGAGCGTCGATTTTTGACGTCGAGTGAACAACAAGTGATTCAACCTCAACTTGAGAAACTTTGTTCGCAACAGCCAGAACCGGAATACGCATTGCTTCTGCGTCGCCGTTCTTAAGCATCAAGAAACCATCGAGTTCGGTCGATGTTTCTGGAAGAGTCGCAGTATCAACGACGAACTCAAGATCGATCGTCTTCGACTCATCAGCAGCCAACTCGATTGAGCTTGGGGCTTTGACGAGCGTCAGGCCTGCGTCCGCTTCGAAAACAAGTGCAAGTGTACGAGCTTCTTTTGCGATATTGTGAACAGTGACTGATTTACGAATCAGCTTGCGCTTCTCAACAGTCACTTCGCCCAACGAAACTGCCATTGGATACGATACGAGTGTCGCATCGAGAGCGCGCATCACTTGCACGCGTCCTGCGCCTTGGCGGCTTACAGAGTAGACCGTCTTCGTTTCATCGATGAGAGTTTTTGAAGTGCTCATCGCCAACGATTTGAGTTCTCGCGAAGAAAGCGTCGGGTGAGTTTGTTTCAAGAGTGCCATGACGCCCGCCATGTGCGGAGCTGCCATTGAAGTTCCCGAGAATTGAACGCCGGCGTTTCCTTTACCCATCGCCGCAGAGACGACGAGGTTTCCTGGAGCAGAGATCTCTGGTTTGATCAGCGCATCGATTGAGCGTGGGCCACGTGAAGAGAATCCCGCGATCGTGTCGATGAGCTCTGGCTTTTCGATACGAGCGTCCGTTTGGAACGCGATCGAGACTTCGCCCTTTGCCATCTCGGCTTTGAGTTTATCAGCGAAATCCTTCGTCACCATGATGCCAGGAATTTCGTATTCGCCGTCGCCACCCATAGCGAGCGGAGCGCCCGGTTGGTTATTGGCAACAACAACACCAATCGCTCCACCTTGTTGTGCGCGACGGATTTTGTCTGCGAACGGAACGACGCCGCGATCAATGAAAGCGATCTTGCCGTTGAGTTTCGCCTTGGCTTCGTCGCTCAGGTCTTGATCAGCAAGACCGATGTGAACGAGTGGACCCGTAACTTGACCAGCGTCTTCGATCGGCTTCGTGATAGTTCCTTCGATCGCTTCAACCAAGATGCTTGCTTCGCTTGGTGTCGTGAAGGCGACAGCGCGGAACTTCCAGTTTTGGTCCATATCGTCGACTGATGCCGCAACCGATATTGCCTCTTCAGTGACGCCTGGAGCGCCGACGATGTACTCATTGTCTCCGCTGTTACCAGCTGAAGCGACAACGACTGTGCCTGAACGAGAGAGGTTGCCCATCGCTTGGTTGTAAAGGATGTGCGGAAGGCCGTTTGAGCTTCCGAGCGAGAGGTTAACGACATCGAGGCGGTCTGAGAGATCGAGATCCGAATTCGGATCCGCTGCGTACTCGAGACCCGCGATGATCACCGCATCGCCTGTTGATCCGTCTTTTCCGAAAACTTTGATCGCGTGAAGAACTGCGTCTGGGGCAACGCCGTCATATGTGTTTTCGCCATCACCGTGTCCAGCAACGGTACCTGCGACGTGCGTTCCGTGACCGCCTTCGTCGAGTGGGTTTACGTCTGGAAGTGGAGTGCGGTTTGCGAAGTTTGCAGATTCAGAGTCGTAAACTGTACCGACGAGGTCGATACCGCCGACGACGCGAGCATTTGGGTAGCCTGCAGCTTCTTTGCTTGGATCGACAGCTTCGTACGCTTCTTTCGTACCTGCGCCATCGAACATCGCGTGCGTGAAGTCGATCCCTGTATCGATGATGCCGACCTTCATGCCTTGGCCGCGAACGCCGCGAGCGTGGGCTTCGAGGGCCCCAATGAACTTCACAGAGTTTCTTTCGCGGAGATTCGAAGCTTTCTTCACTGGTTCTTCAGGAAGAGCTGGACGAGCGAAGCTACCTGAAGTTTCAGCGTAGACGACGTTCGCAAGCGAGCGGAGCTTATCCATCGCATTGAGGGGCGCAACGACAGCAAGACCGTTGATAACGAGGCGGTATTTGTAAACGACGCGAATCTCGGGAGAGATCTGCTTCATCGCTTCAATTAACGCGTTTTGCTCTTCAGTGATGGCTTGGGCGACTTCTTTGTCGGCTTTGCCTTCGTTGAGAGAAGCGAGAAGTGCAGGCGTCTTGAGTTTCAAGATCGCGATCGTCTCAGTTGCCGTCTGTGGGCGAGTGCTGAAGATTCCGTAGAAATCGCTAAAACGACTCGCGCTGCTCGATTGTTCAGCACCCTTTGTGCAACCAACGATCGAGACCACTGCGGTCAAAAGAACACCAAGACGCAATCCAGCACGAACGGCTGATTTCATGATTCCCCCTCGAATCGACTGGAAAAAGGTCACAGTGACCCCAAACCACGGATCCGCGAGAGCAAATATCAAATGCTGTGCCTATTCGTCAGCCGAAAAAGTGTGAGTTGTAAGGTCGGTCTCTAGGCAGCCGTACGATCGCCTAAAAGTGCCTCACAACGATCGAGGATTGTATTTCGTATGCGTTCCCGCTGGTGGCCAAGCTCGGGCAACCGGGTCGTTTCGACCATGTGGTACAGGCGCACCACTCGCTCAAGATCGATCAAGAGCTGCTTCTGGGGTCCTTTTGAGAGTGGAAACTTCGGAACGGGCGAGCCCTCAAGTGCTGCGGCCTGAACCGCTAACGTCCAATCAATTTCCGTTTGCGTCAGATAAATCGTCGAAACGCTGACATGTTTACGCGGGTTGGCTTCGGCATCCTTGAGTTGGGCATTGGCCCAACGAAGTTCGGCGACGAGCCCTTTGAGTTCTGTACTGTGTTTTGTGCCATGAGTTTTGAAAACGGTTTTTTCCCACGCTGAGCAAAAATCTTCGAACTCAATGTTCTCTGACTTTTCGTGCGGGAGTGGATTCACGATCGCTTTCAAAGTTTTCGACATGATCTCAAACGAGATCACGGCACTCGTCATTTTTTTTGCGACTCGCATGAGGTTGTGCGCCCAGCTTGCGACATCATCGACTGCTTTCTCTGAAACACTCGCGGTTCTGAAGCAGAGATGAAATCCAGAGTAGATGTCTGAATCCATCGGGCGATCGAGAAAACGATCGAAGTCGCTTTTTCGTCTTTGTGCCTTGGGGCGCGAGTAAAAATCTTCGAGGTGTTTTGAGAATTTCCGGAAGTCGTCGTTCCAAAGTGATTCTTGCTGACAGCGTTTGTACAGCATGAACGCCTTGATAGGGTTGGGTTCCGCGGTGTCGAGAAGTTCGTTAATGTTCTTCTCTAAGAGTCGGGGAAACGAACCCCATAGTTCTTGAATCATGAAGTCATCGTAACACCTGTGCAGAGGTCCTGATAGATGTCAGCGAGTTCGGCGATTTTCGAAAAAGAAAACGCGGCATCTCTGCCGCGTCTCTTGAATCCTTCGAAAATCGTCGAAGTTTCAGTCGCTCATTTTTACTGGAAATCGATTTTGAACTCGTCTCCGTACTCGAAATCAAAGCCCGAGCTCAGCGTGACGGTCCCGCCAGAAGCCGACCATTCTGTTTTCGGAAGCGGGCTGCCCCAGTCAGTGGTGCCTTGTTTGCGGTGGTAAACACGAATGATTTTCTGACCTGAACCGACCTCTTTCGCAAAGAGTGAACGATTGAGTTTTTCGCGAACCATTGTGCCGAGATCGACGAGTGCCGTCGCATAGCCATCGGCATTTGAAAGAACCGAGCGTTTTTGACCGCCCATAGCATCGGCGAATTCGTTGTACGCCGTCCCGAGAGAGCCGTTGGTTCCTAGGCTATCACCCGGCTGGCGAACGAAGACTGAAACTGACGGAAGCTCTTCACCGAAAATCTCTTGGCTACGATTGCGAATGTACTTCGAAAGAGCCGCTGGATCGCCAGACTCCGAGAGAGTGCCCGCGACGTAGCGAGTTTTTGTACCTGACGTCTTGTATGGCCCCTTCGTTTTCACAAGGTTCTGTCCAGTTGGGCAGACAGCCATGTTCGAAGCGAGTTCTTGCGTGAATACCTTTTTCACTTCAGGCGGAGCGGCAGTCACTCTACACGCATAGTAGTTTTGTCCGACCGTTCCGGGTTTAGCAGCACAGAAGCTCGTCGCAGAACAAGCTGTGTTGCAGTCGAACGCGCCTGACCAAAGCTCGCTGACTTCAGCGAGATATTGATCGCCGGCCGCGACTTGTGAATCTGTACATCCTTTTTTGGTGGCGACATTGCAAACCGCGTTCGTCGAAGCCGTCGAGCACATCCCAGAATAAGATGTCGCACCTTTGTTATAGCTAGTGACGGTACAAGAAACTTTGTCATAAGCAGTTAAGTTCTTGTCGGATTTAACTTTCGTGACGATCGCATCTGAACAACTAGACAGAGCGGGATCGCTGGTCAGACTCAAGTTTGCGTAGCTGATCGAACCCGTTGTGGACTTGTTGACCGGCGTACCTGATGCGCAAGAAACCGGATAGCTCGCGTTTCCGAGATAGGCGTCGGATGGAAGTTTTCCGAAAGCCTCACATGTTTGTCCGGCTGTTGGTGCGTACTCCAAAGTTTTTGTGAGCGGTCCTTTTGGAGCGTTCACGCAAGTGACCATCGCATTTGGATCAAGCGTCGCTGGGCATTCCCCAGATTCTTGAGTAATCTTTTTTGAAGTCGCAGCAACGCAAGTCGGTTTATATCCGCCATCGTTATTGTAAACTGCATTGGCTCCGAGTTTTCCGACGACATTCGTATCGCAGAACTGTTTCGCTCCAGTGATGACCGCTGTCTTCGGAGCAGAGAAGCTATCGACGCAATTTGTGCTGCTGGGACATTTGCCCTCTGTCACAGCAAGAACCTGAGTTGCGTCTACGCAGGTCGGTGTTTTGCCTGCGTCATTGTAGACGGCGTTCGATGGGAGCTTTCCCGTCGCGAATTGGACGCACGTCTGTGATCCCAGAACACCGGCTAGAGTCGCAGTCTCGTTCGCTGCCGACGAATACACCTTCACGCAGTTCTGAACATTGGGTGAGTTCGGGCAAGTTCCCGATTTGGCAAGAGGCGCTGCTGTTTTGCACGAAGGAAGATATCCGCTCTCGCTGTAGAGGGCTCCCGAAGGCAAGCGTCCTGACACGAACGTTGAACAGTTGTCGGCGAAGTCGCCTTCGAGGTTTGTCTTGTATGACTGATAAGTCGCAGGTCCTGTACAAACACCGTCGCGCATAGGACATGGTGCTGTTTGCTTGAAGTAGGTGACTTCTGTTTGTTTGAGTTCATAGGTGTAAGAGAAAGTGAAGTATTTCACCAAAGTCTGCGGGATCGTTTGTTGGTTCATGTAGTTGCGATAAGTGACTGTCGATTGCGGTCGCTCGTAAGAGCGAGCTTTCGTATAGTAGGTCACGATCGTCGTCGGGATCGAATACGTATAGGAATAGTTGAACCCAACATTGTAGCTCACGTTACATGAAGCACTCGCCGGATTGGTGTTCAGCGGGCGATAAGAGAGAACCGTACGATCTTGCTCGCAGCGGCCATCGATGTAGTCTTCTGTGCTCTGGTAGTCAGCAACCTGGTCGATACAAGCTGACCCACTTGGATCGGCGTCGTTCTCGTCCGAAACGACAACGAAAGCGGCGACGGAACCTTTCGGGACAAAGTTTTCATTGTTCTTCATGACTCGCGCTAGAGCGCAAAGTCCGCTTTCTTTGTCGACGATAGGGTCGAGAATTCCGGAGAGAGTTCCTGAGTCGATGGCAGATCGTGCCGGATCAAGAATCGCAATTCGGTCGCGAAACTCTTTTGCGAAGTCTGCGACGGAACCATCTTGTGTTTTCGAAACGCCAAGCGAAACGGTCGCTAAAGATCCAGCTTGCTTGATGCCGACGACAGGAGCGGGAATGTAGTTAACAGTTTTCAATCCTGCTTTGTCTTCAAGCTTCGCTGCATAACCGGCGAGGTCGCCTGCGAGAAGACCTTGTGTTGTCGTCGTTCCGCGCATTCCCATCAGGTCCGCATAGGTACGTCCATTCAATTCAAATGGTGAAATGCTCGGAACTTTTGCGAAGAGCACATTGTTTTTGTCGATCGACTTTTGCGAAGTGTTGAAGAGGTACGCCGTCGACTCGAAAGGAGTGAGGTTGCTGGCGTTGCTTCCTTCAAACATCTTTCCGAAGGCTGATGACAGGTTGATCTGGTTGATTTGCATCGTACCCGAGTTGTCGACGACGAAAACGAGCTTCAGCGGTGGAAACGTGTCGGTGTCTCCGGCGGTGACGACAGCGGAGCCAGGTATGCTTTGGTTGACGACTTTGCTGGCTTGCTCGACTCCTTCAAACTTCACCGGTGCGCAGTTTTGGAATGAGAACAAAATCGCGGAGCAGAAGGCCGTAACAACAAGCATTGCAGAACGTTTCAAGCCAAGTCGCATGCGAAAAAAACTCCCGTGATTTCGTATCTATCGGAG
>DATLHP010000364.1:0-3833 GCA_035539835.1 Bdellovibrionales bacterium | reverse complement strand
AAGCAGCACCAGCTGCCTCGACAGCTGCGCCAGTCAATGCAGTTCAAGGTCAAACGACTTCGGCAGGTACAGGAACCGACAATGGTGTCGGTGGAACTCTCGGCGGCGGCGCTGTCGGTGTTGCTGCGGCCCCTGCGGTTCGCGAATCAACTCAGCTTCGTCCTTTGCCAGGAAACCCAAAGCCGGTTTACCCGCAACAAGATCGCCTGTTGAAGCGCCAAGGTCTCGCGGTTCTGCGCGCTTATATCCGCGCCGATGGAAGCGTCGGTCAGGTTGTTCTAGAAAAGTCGTCGGGTTCGCCACTAATGGATCAATCGGCACTTTCGACTTACAAAAACTGGCGCTACTACCCAGGCCAAGAAGGACCGGTTCGTCACCGCATCGCCTTCCAGCTCACGGGTGAAGCGCAAGAAGCTCGCTCGAAGCTCAGAACTCGATAAGCCTGAGTTGTATTCGGACAATAAAAAAAGCCAGCTTGAACAAGCTGGCTTTTTTCTTTTGGTACTCGCGCGGATCTAAGAATTACTTCTTGTCGCCGAACAGAGCCTTTGCAGACTTCGTCGAGCCTTTAGTGTTCAAGGCAGCTTTGCGTTTGTGACCACGTGCTGCGACTTTGCGTTCGCGGCGCTTTTCTGTACGTTTTGTTTTCGACGCCATGATTCCCCCGGATTTCGGTCTGTAAAGGGTTCTGAGTTATCAAAGGGGTAGCCACAAGTCAAACATATGGCGGCTTCCTTCGCCTGCCCTGATGTCCTTCTGGTAGCTGTAATCGAAGCTCAATCGAGGTCCTTTGAAGCCGATCCCAGTGGTTACGAACATTTGGTCGGTTGTTTCCTTCCAATGGCCGCCAAGCCGGAAGGCGAATTTCTCATTAAAATAAGACTCCAACCCTGTCATCACTTCAGTCCTGCGGCCGGGATTACCGGTCTCAGGGTGAACAAGATCCAACCGAAAGCGGAACCTTTCCATCAAAAGGATGTGCCCAGCCAAAGCATACGTTCGTTTCAGCCGAACTATCATCGGAACGGCCTCGTCGGAGTTTAAGAGGTCGTACCCGACGACGCCGATCCCGATACTGTTCGATGGCGTGATCAGGAAACCGAGATTGACGTTGTCTTGATTCGAATTCACGTCTTCCGCACCTGACATCCAACGATGAACAGAAACGCCGACCGCCACCGGCCGCGCAACAAATCCAGAAGCTGTGAGTTGAAAATCCTGACCCGACCATGTCGAGTTCTCTTGCTCCATGTTCTTTTTCACATACGAAAAAGCACCCGAAACAATATTTCCCTCGCTGCCGTCTGCGAGCAAGAGACCCAGGCGATTACCGTCACCTTCTGTAGAGTGATTCACGAAGTCGTAGTGAACGGCGCTATAGTACGTCGTCAAATGCGCCACGCTTGCAGGATTCACAAACGCAGATTCGCCCGGATCGACGGCCGCTCGTCCAGCGTTACCCATACCTCCGGAGATTGCTCCGTTCGTGATCTGCGAGAATGCGGTGGAGTGAGAGAGAAAAATCAAAGCTGCGATAAGAATCGTAATTGAGCGCATACGTCATCAGAACGTATCGCGCTGATGTGGTCAACGGCGTTGACAGATGCTGACGTAGGCCACGCAGGTCGCATTGCCATTCGTCATGCAAGGATCGCCCTTTGGATATGAAACGACATCAGTCGGTAGATAACACTGATCACCCTTTTTCGAGACGATGCACTTGTTATCGTAATCGACGTACCAGTCTTCAACTCGCAATGAATTACGAATCGTTTTAAACGTGTCGTTGAGGACCGCTGGATCAGCCTTCTTCAAACAATTTGCGGTGCTACCGGCAACAGCATCTTGCGGGCGAACGATTCTAAACTGAAGTTGCGCCGAGCAATCCCAGGCCGATCGATTCGTCAGCGGGTCTGTCGACAACGAAACTTCGTTCACGCTCGCCAGAATGCCCTCTGGATTACTCGCATGCACACCACTCGGTTTTGCAAAACGCAATTCGTAGCCGACGCCGAACACATTCGTGCGAGCCGTCGTTTCATCGCCGTCATTGAAAAACGCGGGCGATCGCGGAAGGTACTCGAGACCACCATCGTTCGCATGCGTGTATGTCAGCGTCAAAAGCATATCAGACGAGAGAACACGAACGGCGCCGCCTGGATTGTCCGAACCACTTGCGAAATTGAAGATCGATGAATAGCTCAGATCTCCCTCGAAGCGAAGGCCGCCCGGATTTCCATTTCGCACGTGTTTCAAACGCGTTCCCACGGGAGTGTAGACGAGTGTCTTCGAAATATCTGGCGTCCCGAGTTCTGCGAAGACGTTGAAGTAGTCTTGACCCTTGGTGAGTTCACCATTGCGATACATTTTTTGTTTATCTTGGCGATTGCGAACTGCAAGCTGCAGAACGGTGTGATCGTTGGCTGGTGAGTCAGCCAGAATTTCTGCCTTCGTGTCGAGAGGACGAGCGCCGAGTTCAGTGTAAAATGCGTCTTTCAACTCAAGACCAGCGTTGCGATAAGCACCAGCGCGAAGGGTGAAGTACGGACGATTCTGATCGCTTCCGTTTGGTAACTCATCGAGCTTGTAGTGAGGGCACGACATGAAGGCGATTTGATCGATGCTCGCATCGTAAACGAACGAAAGTTTTTCGGCGGCGATCGAACGCGCATCTTGACCGCCAGATTCCACAGGCTGTGTACAGCCCGCCATAACGATGAGCGACAACATCCAAATGAAACTATTCATTCCATTACGTTTCTGGATAGGTTTCTGGGGCATTCGGACTCCGCCTCATTCTCAATCTGCGTCAATCTGCCTATCGGCTCAAAGTGAGCGGATCTTTCGTCGAGACTACGAATTTGACCCCTCTTTTACGGACTTGTCTCAACATGAGACATCGAACCCGGTTTGCTGTCTTGCCATCGCCGTGAGTGTGTGGCTTGTTGGCTTCATGACACGAGTACGTAAAGCCATTATCCCAGCCGCAGGACTCGGAACTCGATTTCTTCCGGCAACCAAAAACGTCCCTAAAGAGATGCTTCCGATCGTCGATCGTCCGACCATTCTCTACACTGTCGAAGAGGCCGTGAACGCCGGAATCGAAGACATCATTCTGATCGCCGGTCGCAACAAACACGCGATCGATGATTTTTTCGACGTGAGCTACGAACTTGAAGACACACTGAGCCGCTCGGGAAAAATCGAACAAGTCGAACAACTCAAACGCATTCGTTCGATGGCCAATGTCATGAGCATTCGTCAAAAACAAGCGCTCGGTCTCGGCCACGCCGTTCATTGCGGAAAAGCCATTGTCGGAAACGAACCATTCGCAGTTCTTCTAGGCGATGAAATCATGATCAGCGCTCAAGGTGAGGAAACGACAACCGGCACGCTCGCTCGTCTCTACGAAAAAACCGGAATCTCGTCAGTCGCGATCATGGAAGTTGCTGAGAGCGACGTTTCAAAATACGGAATCGTTGAAGGCGAAAAACAAGCCGACGGAACCATTCGTGCGACCAGAGTCGTTGAAAAGCCCGGCAAGGGCGAAACGACGAGCCGTCTGGCCCTTCCTGGACGCTACGTTTTTTCTAGCGAGATCTTTGGGCATATCGAAAATACGAAGCCTGGTAAAAATGGCGAAATTCAGCTGACCGACGCTATGCAGGCCCTGGTCCGAGGCTCGGGACTTCTGGCAAGCCACTTTAAGGCCCGTCGTTTCGACGCTGGCGACAAACTTGGTTTTCTACAGGCGAATCTCGAACTTGCGCTCGAGCACCCCGAACTGGGCGCGTCGCTGAGAAAATATCTCTCGGAACTGAACCGACGCTTGG
>DATLHP010000363.1:0-4692 GCA_035539835.1 Bdellovibrionales bacterium | reverse complement strand
ACACGATACAGAGCCTGAACGAGCGGAAGGTGAATCTCGAAGATATGTTCTTACGTTTGACGACGAGTGAAGAAACTCAAGGTTCAGGAGCTCCATTGTGAGAGGCGCACTAACGATCGCCGGAAAAGATCTTCGGAACATTTTCGCAAGCCCGCTCTTTTACGTGCTCGCCGGAATTTGTTCGATTGTTTGGTCCTTGCTCTTTCTTCTCGCGGTCGAAGAGTTCGCCAATCGCTCGCTGATGCAAATGGCGGTACCGCCGGAGCAACAGCAGGGGATGAGTCTTCATTTCACGATCATCGCGAGACATCTTTCGCTCGTGAATCTTCTCTTGGTATTTTCGGTATCGGCTCTCACGATGCGCCTTTTCACTGAAGAAAAGAAGAATCGGACCTTCGATTTGCTTTTAACGTCGCCGGTGACGGCAACTGAGATCGCACTCGGAAAGTGGATGGCTGGAACAGTCACGGCCTGGGCTCTTGTTTTGCTGAGCGCACTATACCCATTGAGCATTTTGCCGTTTGCGCAGCTCGAGTGGGGCCTGTTGTTCTCAAGCTACTTCGGACTTCTACTTCTTGTGATGGTCTATGTTGCCGTCGGAGTTTTTGCATCGAGCCTGACAGAGAGTGCCGTTTTGGCAGTCATCATGGCACTCGTTTTCAATATCATGTTGTGGTTCGTCGGTGCCGCTGGCGAAAGCGCTGACGGCGCTATCGCTCGTGCGACCTTTGATCAACTCAATGTCGGCACTCATTTTATCGAGTTTGTAAAAGGCAGTGTGAGTATCGCTGGCATCGTTTACTTTGCCAGCGCGACGTTCTTGTTCACGCTTCTCACCGAACGAGTCATTGAATCGTTCAGGTGGAGGTAATCGATGAGTAAGCTTGGAAAAATCGCTCTTCTAGTTTCAGCACTCTCATTTATCCTTCTTTTCGGAACTCGTCTGATTCTTGGCGGATGGGAGCACGCGCTTTGGCTTCCTCTCGTTCTCGGTATCGTCGGATTGGTTGTTGCGCTTGTGCGTGATCGACAGGCGTTCGTTCACTTTATTACGATGAAGCCAACCAAGCATGGCATGAATATGGGCGCAGTGATTGCGCTCGCTTTGGTCGGTCTTATCTGTGTCAATATTTTCGCAGTTCGCTATGAAAAGCGTTTTGATTGGTCAGGCGAAAAGCTGAACTCTCTTTCTGATCAGTCTGTGAAAGCTGCAAAAGGATTGAAACAAGAAACGAAGCTAGTTTTGTTCTATCGTAAAGCTTCGCAAGACGGTGAAAACATCGAGCGCTCTGTACGCGATCTCGCAGAGATGTTCGGAAGAGCTTCAGACAAAATAAAGTTCGAATCCTACAACGCACTTCAAAGACCTGATTTGGCGCAACAGTTTGGTTTCAACTACGGCGACTTCGGTGTCTATGCAGCACAGGGATCAGAGCGCACGCGCATCGAACCCGTGACAGAAGAGTCGGTAACTCGCGCGCTTTTGAAATTCGGGCGCGGGGCAAAAAAGACTCTCTATTTTACCTCAGGACATGGCGAACGCGCGCTCGATGGAGCCGATGAAGAGGGGCTCTCGCTTTTGAACGACGAGCTCGGCGTCATCTACGAGACGAAACCACTTTCCATTATAGAGCAGGGTAATAAAATTCCTGTCGATGCGGCCGCAGTGGTGATTGCTCGTCCGCAATCGCAGTTTTTAGAGCGCGAACTTCAAGCGTTGCGTGAATACGTGCGAGATGGTGGCAAGCTTCTGATCGCGATTGATCCTGGCTTTCGCCACAACATGGCTCTCTTAACAAAATCGTTTGGTATCGAATTTACGAACGCCTTCGTTCTTGATCCGCGGGTTGAAATTCCCGGAGCGGGAGTCGCCGGAGTTCTCGGCACCGAGTTTTCCGGTGAAAGCGAGATCACTCGGGCATTCTCTGGTCAGTATGCGATCTTCTTGATGGCATCGAGCTTCAAAAAGCCTCACGAGATGGTTGAAGGTCTTACGACGCTTGAACTGGTCAAGTCGGCTCCGCAGGCGGCGAGCGTTCCAGATTTCAAAGATGGCTTAGAGCTCGAAGCAAATGGTCCACACATTCTGGCGATGTCAGCGAAGGGTGCCAATGGGTTTGAAGTTATCGCGTTTGCTGACAGTGACTTCTTTTCGAACCGACTTTTCGGAAATAATTTGAATAAAGACCTGATTCTCAACTCCCTCGCCGAGCTTTCGGCTGACAAAGATTTGATTTCCATTCGCCCTAAACAGCCGAAGGGAACTCTCATCAATCTGGGTCGTCAGACGGGGATGATTTGGGTACTTGGTTTCCTGGTTCCATTGCCGATTCTGTTGTTTTCAACAGGTGGCTTCTTTTGGTGGCGTCGGAGACGGGCTTGAAGCGTTTTCGCGGAACTTTGATTGCTGGCATTCTCATCGGATGTTTGCTCGCATTCACGATCTACGATACCCAGCGCAGCAAGGCTATCGAAGAACAAAAGGAACGCGAATCGAGAGTATCGAAATTCACGGCTCCAGAAATCCATCGCATTGAACTCGAGTCACGCACAGGCAAAACGATTCTTGAAAAAGACAAAGACGGCTGGCAAGTCCGAGCGCCGCTCAAAGATGTGGGTGACGAAGCTGTCATGCAGAGTTTTCTGGCAAGTATTGAAGGCGAAAAGATAGCGAGTGTCGTCGCCGAAAAAGCGTCGGATCTTGCTCCTTATGGCCTCGACCAGCCATCGACCACGGTTCGGCTCGCGGATTCGAGGGGCGATACGCAAACACTTCAGTTTGGTTCGATCAAAGCATACGACGGTTCTCTCTATGCGCTCGATCAGGCTAAACCCGGACAAGTTTTATCGGTGAATTCAAATTGGGATGTTCTTGCTACAAAGCCTGCAAAGGATTTTCGCAGCCATAGTTTTTATCGCGGCCATCCAAAGCAAGACTTTGATTCGATTCGGGTCAAGGTTCGCCGGGCGAAATCGGATTTTGAGCTGACCAAAAAGGACGGCCAATGGATGTTGAAAACCAAAGAAGCCGGCACACCAAAGCTCTCACAAGATGCGATTTCAGGGTTTGTTGAGCTCGTGAAGACCGCGGGCGGCACCGAATTCGTTTCGGAATCGGTGAAAACCGAATCAGACCTATTGGTGACTCTTTCTTCAGCAGATTCGAAATTTTCGATTCGTATCGATGCGGCAGAAGGCAAGACGCCGATCGGTGCTAGCTCGGACGTTCCAGATGCAATGAAAGTGACGGAAGAAACGGTGGCTAATCTCGCCAAGCTTCCGGAAAACTTCTTTGATAAGCGTTCGGCTTTCGATTTTGATGCAAAAGACGTCGTTCGCGCCGAAATCAGTGCCCCTCGTTCTGGACCAGGGGGTTTACAGCGCGACCTAGACGGAACAAAATTGAAAGAATTGATCGAGCGGGTGCAGAAGCTTGAGGTCATTCGATACTTGGGGCCGACGAAATCCGAAAAGGCGAAAATGGATTCGAAAATCCGTTTTCTCAAAGCGGATGGATCGGTGGTTTTTGAATTCGAGTGGGGCCCGGTCGTTTTTAGAATGCAGCCGGGTGGCGTCGAAGCCCAGTGGGTTCCGGCAAGAGCGTCGACCGCCGATTGGTTGCTGGGTCTTACAAAAGCATCGATCGACGATTTGAAGTTAGAAAGTCTGTAGGTAAGGAATGTTCGAGATCCAAATCAAATCTCCAACGCGCGTTGATCTGGCTGGTGGAACGTTGGATTGCTGGCCTCTGTATCTCTTTTTGGATACGCCGGTAACGATCAACGTTGCGATCGATATTTTCACCTATGCGGATCTTCGTGAGCGCAATGATGGAAAAGTCGAATTGCATTCAGCCGACCTCAATGCTCGAAAAACCTATACGAATCTCTCAGAGTGTCTTGCCGATTCAGATCCTGCTTTCGATCTCGTGCGTGCTTGCGTGGCGTTCTTCAATCCTGAAAAAGGCTTCACTCTTTCGACACGTTCCGAGAGTCCAATTGGTGGGGGACTTGGCGGAAGCTCAAGCCTTTGCATTAGCCTGCTGAAGGCCTTCTCCGCATGGACCGGAAAGACTTTTGAACATTCTGAAATGGTTCGCGTGGCATCGCATATTGAAGCTCGCGTATTGTTGAAGCCGACCGGAACACAAGACTATTTCCCGCCGATCTTTGGTGGAATGAATGTGATCTCGTACGGTGTGCGTGGCCCTGAAGTCGAAGTTCGTCCGATTGACACTGAGCTTTTCCGTGACCGTTTTCTATTGGTCTACACGGGTCGTTCGCATCACTCGGGTATCAATAACTGGCAAGTGATTAAGAATTGGCTCGACGGCGATGAACCGACGAGAGCAGCGCTTCGAAAACTCTCTAAAGTTTCGCATGATATGAACAAGGCGTTGCTCGAGAGACGAGAGCATGACTTGCCAGCTCTTTTTGAGCGTGAGTTCGAAGCGCGTTGTGAGCTTTCTGAAGGCTTCTCGAGCCCTGAGATTCGTAGACTCTCAGAGCTCGCGCGCGCCAACGGTGGTATCGCAAAAATCTGCGGTGCCGGCGGGGGCGGATGCGTCTTGATTTGGTGCCCTGATCGTCAGCTAGCGAAGATCAAAACGGTTCTTGAAAAAGAGAAGTTCCAGGTTCTTGCGACTCAGCCGTGGTCAAACCCGACCACGCGACCGACAGCCGTGGGTGAGCG
>DATLHP010000362.1:0-2294 GCA_035539835.1 Bdellovibrionales bacterium | reverse complement strand
AATTCCAACGCTACTGACGAACCGAGTACGGCCCGGCCAGCGCCCCGGTCGATAACAACGCCAAGGTCACACAGGGATGCAGACGTATCGTTAAATATCCATTTGTAGTGGGTCTTAAACTGAACACGACGCCCGATCACTCCGAGCTCTGCGCCGCTCAATAAAATTCGAAATGGATTTACATCGTCCTGGTCATTGAGCCCGGTACCGTAGTCATCATCGACGATAGTGACGTCTTTTCCTGATGAGTTATGAAGCTCGGCGAGACCTCCGAGCCGCAATAATCCCATTTTCCAACCGGCACGTGCGGCAAGACTGAGAATCGATTTGTATTCGACTTTTACCTCGCTTGAATCCGTTGTGCTCGGAAGCGAGTAAGCAAGAGACGATTCAAAGTATGTCTTGTCTGCTTCAGAACGATAGACTCCACCCAACGTAATGATGTCGCGGCCGCCCCCGTAGTCGCTGAGAGACTTCGCTGTGAAGCGCGCAAATGGACCTATCGATGTTCGTTCATCAATACGTACTTTTCCTTCGATGTCGTAACTCGACGGACCAATCAATGAAGAAGAATCTGACGCCAACGAATCACGATTTTCGGTGAGTTTAATGCGAGCCCGAAAGACCGGTTCAACGACGAGAGACTTCATTGATCGATAACCGCCCAAGCTCGTCGCGAATTCGAAGCCGTGCAAACGACCCTCTTCTGCAGTACTGAATTTTTCGAGACCGTAGGCTGTGTATTCATAGCCAAAACGAGAACGTGACTTGGCTGGCAAAACGACTTTTTGCTTCATCGATGACATCGCAATAGGCGCCGCAAGAACGGGAGCGTCGGCAACGACTGGCGCCTTGATGTAGAGACTCGCGACATTGCGAATACGATCAAAACTCGCACCTGGACTCGTGATTGCCATCGTCAAATGCATGACCACGTCTTCGTTAGTACGAATGTCACTCGGAAGAGAGCGATGAAGCGCTTCGTGAATATGAAGTGCGATCAGTTGCTCTGAGGTCAGTTTTTGCGCCGCTGGAAAAAACCGGGTTGCAGCGTAAGGTTCGGCGAATGTGCGTGCATACACGAGATTCCGATCAGACGAGATCTCGATCGCTCCTGCCTGTTCTCCTGTCGGATGAACGTCTTTTGCCGCCATGAGAAGATCGGATCTCTCAAGTTCAGGAATCAAAAGCCCAAGACCCGCGACCCCTCTTACATTCAAACGGTCGACAGCCTCGATCGCCTTGGCTCTCGATTCCCAAATGACGCCTGATTGAATCGGCGAAAGCGCCTCTAGATCTGCACCATCATCACCGTTACCAACTTTCGTTACCGAAGCATGTCCAGGAACGGCCGCAGCCAAGCTCAATCCTAAAGCCAGCACACATTGACCAACAAGAATCCTTCTAGTTTTCCCCATCACGTTCTCCTTTAGTGAGTTGAAATAAAGCTGTCTCGAGAAAGTAGACGGCGCGTCTCTTCCCCTTCGAATATTTGGCAACCATTTGATCTTGGAAATCAGAAATATCGCGTTTGATTTGTTCCAACCGCGCCGGGTCTACCGCAAAGCCGACGCCCGTGACATCACGCTCACGAATATCTTGAAACTCGAGGGCATGAATCGCTTTCTCGAGCATCCCTCTGTGATAGGCGCGAATCGCCGCCGAAGGAATTCCGGATGGTGAAAGGACGTAGTCTGTAACACCGATAGCTTGAGTGCCCTGCTTGCGAACGAGGCCCAGACGCAACAATAGATCCATCGCCGTTTGAGCTTGTGCTGCTGTCAGGCCAAGTCGCTTTGCGATGTAAGAAGCGCTCCAATGAAAGCCTTCGCAGTCCAAGAGATTGAGAATCGCAAAGTGATACCATTCTGAAACGAGATGAAAGGTATCTGCGTCGAGCTGCTTTTGTTTGAGTCTCTCCTCGACAAAGACTTGAGCCAAAGGCTTGCGCCGGCCCGCTTCGACGAGTTCGTAGAGTCGTTTCGCTTCTGCTTGGTTGAGCCCGAGAGCTTTCGCAATTTTTGCAGCGGCCTTCAAACTGACTGGGCGGCGTTCTCGCAGAATTTCTGAAAGAGCGCCCGAACTCAGTCCCAGATTACGCGAGTAGGCGCGTAACGAATAGCGCGAGTTCAATCGCACGCGACGGGAGAACTCTTGCATCAAAAAACTCTGAACCGATTCGGATTCGAAAATCATATGAATTCAATTGAACCGGTGGATTACGAGCAAAACAAGAATTTTTGGAACAATGTGCTCCAAAATCTGGAGCGCTGGACTGCTTTACCGACTAAAGA
>DATLHP010000361.1:0-3276 GCA_035539835.1 Bdellovibrionales bacterium | reverse complement strand
GAGGCATAGAGATAAAAAAGTTCTTTTACCCGCACTTTTGGAATTGAAGGCGATTCGTATGGTCCTTGAGTCAACGCTCAAATCAAGTTTTGTTCTGACTACCGGACAGAGCGTTGACCTAAAAACGGCGCTTGCTTTGATTGATGGCGAATTGAAATCTCTTAGAGATCGTGCTCATTCTCGCGCAGGAAGAAAGCGTTGGCACTAGACACTTTTGATTGGACGGAGTGGTGGATGGACGTACGAACTCGAAAGTTTTTCTCGCTCATTTTGGTCTGCACCGTATGGACTCCTTTGCACAATGCGGAAGCTATTTGTTTGTGTAAGGATCCCCTTAGGAAAGAGCCTCAAACCTATGATCATATATTTGTTGCGAAAGTGGTTCAGAACGACACAAAAGGCGTAAGGCTTGAGGTCACAAAATCATACAAAGGCCAAACGCCAACGGTTCTTATATATTCTCGAAATCAGCCCGCCAATGATTGCCTTGTTCCTCGAAATGAGTTCGTTGTGGGTCGGCGATATTTTCTCGCGCAAAAAAAGGAGAGTATCGATTCGAAAGGCACTATTGATGTTGGTACATGCAGTATCTTTAAGGACGAAGGCGAAGCAGGAGAACTAATTCGATCTCTGAAGCCCGAGCGTTAAGGGTGGATTTCCTTTTCACCCTTCAATGACGGTCGCATGTACGTTTTCAAATATTTTCCGGTCAAACTTCTTGAGTTGCGCATGATGTCTTCTGGCGAACCCTGAGCGACGACTTCGCCACCCTTGGCGCCTGCGTCGGGGCCGAGGTCGATAATGTAATCACTTGATCGAATAACATCGAGATTGTGCTCAATTAAAACCACACTCCCGCCAGCATCAACGAGTTTGCTTAAGACCTTCATCAGCATTTCGACTTCGCGAAAGTGCAATCCCGTCGTCGGCTCGTCAAGAATGTAGAGAGTTGCTTTTTGTCCGGTGGCAATGAACTCGCGCGCGATTTTGAGGCGCTGACTTTCGCCGCCACTCAGAGTCGAAGCACTTTGCCCAAGGCGAATGTAATCGAGACCGACTTCTTTTAAGAATGAGAGAGGCTTTCGAATATTTGGATAAGCGACGAAGAAGTCCATCGCCTCGCTCACGGTCATGTTCAGTATTTCGTAAATATTTTTTTGTTTGTACGTCACCTCGAGAACCTCACGACGGAACTTCTTTCCGTCGCAGGCATCGCAAGTGAGCATCACGTCGTCCATGAACATCATGTCGATAAGTTCGTAGCCGAGTCCTTTACAGACAGGGCAGCGTCCACCGTCGACGTTCAAACTAAACGTTCCTGAATTGTAGCCGCGAAGCTTCGACTCTGGCGTGCTGGCAAGAATCGATCGAATCGAATCGTAAACTTTTAGGTAAGTGACCGGGCTCGAACGAGCGGTCTTTCCGATCGGACTCTGGTCGATGAAGAGAACGTTCTTAATGTAGTCGAGTCCGTTGATTTTCTCATACGGTTGACCCTGAAGGTATTCGACTCGAAGCGCTTGCGCGATTGCTGGATAGAGCGTCTGGCTAATGAGGGTGGATTTTCCAGAACCAGAAACTCCAGTCACTGTCACAAGACGATTGAGCGGAATGCGTACGTGGACGTTTTTAAGATTATGTCCACTCGCGCCTTTGATTTCGATCGCGTACTTGAAGTTCTCGATATCGACGGGACGATGTGGAGATTCAGCGACGACTTTTCTGTTTCCGCGTAAGTAGGGTGCCGTGGCCGAGTTCTTCGCATCATAGAATTCTGCAGTTGCGCCCGAATAGCAGACTTCTCCACCGAGATGTCCAGAGCCAGGCCCCATCTCGATAATGTTTTGCGAGTTCGCGATGACATCATGATCGTGCTCAACAACGACAAGAGTGTTTCCGAGTTCGTTGAGCTGTTTAAGAATTCCAATCAAACGATCATTGTCGCGTGGATGAAGACCGACCGTCGGTTCATCGAGAACGTAGAGTGTTTGCGAAAGGCCCATGCCGAGCTGTTTTGCGAGATTGAGTCGTTGGTATTCTCCGCCCGAGAGCGTTTTGGTCTGCCGATCCATCGTCAGGTATTCAACGCCGACATCATTCAAGAAACGAAGGCGCGAACGAATTTGAAGTAGGATTTCTCCGGCGGTCTCTGTTTGCGCCGGAGTGAGTTTCAGCTTGCCGAAAACTTCGTTCAATTCGCCAATCGTCATCGATGAGAACTGATGAATCGTGAAGCCATCGATTTTTACGTAAGCACTCTCTGGCTTAAGACGAGAGCCTTTGCATGTCGGACAAGTGAACGCGCTCTTGTAGCGAGACAAGAAAACGCGAACGTGCATTTTGTATTTCTTCGTCTCTAGGTAATCGAAGAGACCGACGACACCGAAGAACTTATCATCACCATTCCAGATCGCATCACGCTGATCTTTCGGAAGCTTATTCCACGGAGTACCGGTGTCGATTTTCTCTTTCTTACAGTAAGCCATGAGTGCGCGGCGATCGGCAGAGGCACTTGGCATCGTGAATGGCGCCAGGGCACCTTCCGTCAGAGTGAGATTGGGATTTGGAATTACTTTTCCTTCGTCGAGCGAAAGGATGTTTCCGAATCCATTGCAGGCGGCACAAGCACCCACGGGATTATTGAAGCTAAAGAGCTGTGAAGTAACTTGTGGAAAAGTGAATCCGCAAACAGCGCACGAGTTTTCTTCGCTGAAGCAGAGCTCTTTTCCGTCAGTGGTAACAACAGTGCAGCGGCCCCCGCCGATTTCCGTGTTGAACTTCAGCGCTGCCGTGTACGCCTGTCCAATCGAATCACTCAAGCGACCTTCGTCGTCGGGGCTGAAGGCCATTCGATCGATCACGATGTAGAAGTCACTTGCAGGAAGGTCTTTTGCCGCTTGTGCAGCAGAGGCGGCCGGACGAATTTCGATGATTTGTCCCACTTCGCGCTGAGCTTCGGGCGGACGGCATGGTGGATAGCCAACAGAAGGTAAAGCGCCATTCACATTCGGCTCAGGGTTTTCCACGGCCTTGCGTGCTGCTTTCTTCTTCGTCGTCTTCGCCTCGGGAATCGCTCGTTCAAATTTTGCTTTTGAAGGCACGAAGATACGCTGAAAGCCCTCTTGTACGAGAAGTTGATGGAGCTTTGCTCCGCTTGCCACGCGACGGTCTTTGAACACCGGCGCCAAAATGTATCCGCGTGCGCCCGAAAATGCTTTCAAAGTTTTTCTTGTCGCATCGGTCACGGACTCGCGTTCGATATTGAAACCATAAGTC
>DATLHP010000360.1:0-3352 GCA_035539835.1 Bdellovibrionales bacterium | reverse complement strand
GAAACGCGCATCAAACCAAGAATCAAAATTACCGAAGAGAAAAACTGGTTTTCGTTCGGTGGCCACGAAATCGGTCTTGCATCCCATGCCCTCGGTTTTTTGAATGAAGCGCGCCGTTTAACAGATGAATCGCTAGGGCTGATTCCAAACGTTCGCATCGGATCTCTGCCTGGACAGGCATTTTCGTTGGGATGCCGAACGTATCATAAGATCTCTCCGCATCCGTCTTCGGATTTACCAGCGAGTTCGACTGAGCGATTTTCGATTTCCTATGACCGATGTCTCGATGGCGCCGATCGCGTGACCCGGGTGGATCTTACCGGTAGCGAAGTTTTTGCGATCACGTATCCAAACCCATTTCCCAAACAAGGGGAGGGCCGCGATCTCGATTTTCCGTCGACGATCCAGATTGAGTCTTTGGGTGTGAACTACAAGGCGCGACTGGCGGGCTTCGGTACCAGTGATTCGATCGAGGTTGATCGCACTTATTCGTATCGTGCGGATTTGGTTTGGGATGATGGTCAGTATCTCTATTATGAGGGGGTCATGAAGATGACCGAAGACTTCAGGTCTGTCATCGACGGCAAAGGTCGCAAAAATCGGCTGAAGACGCGCCTACAATCGATTGAATTCGTGATCGACCGCGAGAAACGCAAGACCGTCGCGATTTCGCCAGTCGACATCACGGTGAATGCAGAAGAAGACGCCTATAAGTTCACGACAGCTGATGAGATCGAGCTGCCATCCAATGTCTGTGATTGGCCCCAAGCAGAGTTTCACGTGCAAGCCGCTGATAGCGTCGACGCGTTCAATGTGAATCTCGAAGCTGGAGTTATTTCGATTGGTGAGAAGAAATCAAAAGAGATGAAGTCTTGTGTCTTCGATCAGCTGACGAAGTCGTATGTCCCTTCGTCAGCTCTCGCGATTCAAATGCTGTACTACCAATTGAACGATTAGTTGCCTGTAACGAGCTCGGCGTACATTGGCCAGTGATCTGAAACGCCGAAGCCGGTTTCAGGATCGAAGCGAAGCGGCTCGCCCCACTTGTTCTTCTGTTGAGCGGCGTCGTTCGGAGTGCGGATCGAAGCCGTATCAAGATGCCATTTCGAAGGGCGATTTGAAGCATCAACCGACTTCGAGAAAGCAAGGACATCGAAGAACGACCACTGTTTTTGGCTGTGATAGTAGTACGAGCCTTTGCAGTCTTTGCAGCCGACTTGGTGTGAAACCAAAACTTCTGAGCGCAAAATCTTATCGTAGTAGCCCGTCGCTTTGTCTTCGTCTGAAGTGACGTTGAAGTCGCCGCCGGCAACCGCGATCACATCCGAAGGAAGTTCAGTCATGAGCTTCGTGAGGTGAGTGATGGCCTGCTCGCGCAAGTATCCAGGGTTGCTTTGTGATGGAAAGTGAACGGCGAAAACAGCGAGCTTTTGTCCATCCGGAAGCAGAAGATCCACTTCGAGAATTCCGCGTGAGCGATCGCCCATGCGTTGTTCGTTTTCATTTTTCCCTTTGTAAGGAACCAAGTGAAGCTTTGCAGGGCGCCACTGCGGGAAGCGGCTGATGATGCCTGGATCGATACCGCGATTGTCTGGGCCTTCGATAAGGACGACCGTTTGGTAACCCATGCCTTGAAGTCTCTTTTTGTTGAGGATCTCAAGGACACGTTGGTTTTCGACTTCGGCGAAGATTTGAATGTCTGGGCCTTTGCCGTTACCGATTTGCTTCATGACATCGGCAATGCGCGTGAGTTTTGTATCAAGAACTGCGTCGCTCCAATCGAGCTCCATGCATTCTTTGATGTAGAAGTCAGATCCCATCTTCGCGCAATGCTCTTTGAGATCAGGCATCGATTTTTTAACTGAAAGTGGAAGGTATGCGTAGTCGTCGCGATTCTCGTCATGAACCGTGTCGAAGAGGTTTTCGACATTGTAGGTCATGATCGTTACGCGGCTTGGAGCCGCATCACCGCTGTAAGCAGGAAGCGAAGCTGCGCTGAAAATGAGGCCAAAAGTTACTGCGACCGAACGAATGAGGAGCGACTTTTGTTTTTGCATGAATCTGGAAATAGCGCTGGTTTCAAGGCTTCGACAAGCAACTTCCTTACAAAAAACACGATTCTGACAGAGATCGATTTTATGCGTTATGGGCATTTTAATATGCGCGTAATGAATCGAAGAAAGTGAAAATTTGAGCCTGGAAAGCGGTTGACTTACTTTACGCCAAACGTCTTTACGGTGCGCTTCTGGTAGATTTTAACGATCAGGAAAACCAGTAGCGCGATGCCCATTGCGCCAAAGAAATAGAGCTTAAATTTACCGAGATAGCTCAAGATCACTTCGCCATAGAAAGAGACCAGAAGGATCTGAGTGGGAACTGAAATTCCGGCCGCGACCGAATCGACAGCCAAGAACTTCCAGCGATTCAAGCCCATCGCACCGCACATCAAGTGACCAGGGAAGCGAACTCCTGGCGTGAAGCGGAAGATGAAGACAGCCCAGAGGCCGTACTTGCGTGTCCAGCGCTGAATGCGCTCAAGAGCAGGTTCGCTCACGAGGCGAGCAAACCAACGCATCTTGAAAAGCTTGGGGCCGAAAAACTTCCCTAAAAAATAGATTAGGTAGTCGGACCACATGACCGCTGCGAACGCCACCACGGCCAGCACGTAGACGTTGACGCTAGGGGCGCCCGGATAGGGAGGTGGAAAATCTTCGGGATGCAGGGACATGTGTCCGATGAAGCCTGCACTGATGAGAACGACTTCTTCGGGGATCGGCAGCCCGAACGCACTCATCATCATGAACAGCACGATGCCGCCATAGACGAGCCAAGGCGAGTAGGCGTAATGAGAAAAGAGATCCGAAATCAAATGTTCCATGAAAGGAAGCCAGGATATCGAGGCAGGGCGGGCAAAGCAAAGCTCAAAGCACCGAAAAGGAGCGCGACCGAATCATTTTCGGCCACGCTCAAAGCGAACTTATTTTCTTTTAACAGATTTGATTTCGACGGTTTCAACCGGAACGTCCTGCATTCCGCTCTTCATCGTCGTCTTAACAGCCTTGATCTTATTGACGTTATCCATGCCGCTGACGACTTTGCCAAAGACGGCATAGCCGTAACCCTGCGGCGTTGGAGACGTATGATTCAAGAAGTCGTTGTTCTTCACGTTGATGAAGAATTGCGCAGTTGCGCTATCGACAACCGAAGTTCTTGCCATTGCCAAAGTTCCGACATCGTTTTTCAGGCCGTTGGTCGCTTCGTTCTTGATCGGAGCGTGAACGGACTTTTGCTGCATTTCTTTTGTGAAGCCACCGCCTTGGATCATGAAGTTATCGATGACACGGTGGAAGAT
>DATLHP010000359.1:0-11935 GCA_035539835.1 Bdellovibrionales bacterium | reverse complement strand
CGATTCTCTTCGGAAGACGAACAAAACGTTCTCGAAGAACAACAAGCTCGAAATTCTGGTCTCACCGAAAACCGATCGGCATCGCCATCATCGCCGAGCACGGGCTTGAATCGTCCTTCGACCAATCGAAAGAAATTGGATTTCAATCCTGAATCAGCACTGGAGCGCTTGGCTGAAAAGGGAAGACAGCTCGAAGGCGACATCGCCGTCGGCGAACAAAAGCAAGACGACGATACCGGCGCGAGCAATGAAGGAAAGGCGCTTGATTTTTCGCGCTTCGGATCGATCGAGCGTGGCGTTTCGACCGTGGGCGAAGCGCTACCGACAGACATCAAGTTCGGTGACTTCACCGCACTCAATACGGATCGACATCTTTACTACACGTTCTACGCTCGCATCGAAGAGATGATTCGCGGTCGCTGGGTGAATTACATCAAAGCGACATTGTACGGAATGGAGACCGGCACCGTTCGAATTCCAACTCGCACAGATTGGACGACAAGATTAGAGATCGTTTTGGATAGAAACGGAATTTTCCGTAAAGCGATCCTCCACGATAGCAGCGGAAGCAGAAACCTAGACTCCGCTCCAGTCCAGGCGTTCCGCGATGCCCATCAATTTCCAAATCCTCCGCTCGAAATGGTGAAAGAAGACGGCGCCATTCACCTTATGTACGCCTTCACCGTGAATATCGTGCCTCGCTATGCCTCGGGCCAGGGCGAATAACCGTTCTGGACCCGGCTTCCCGTTCGACTCAGCTAAAATAGAAGGATGAGATCAAGATTTCTCCTCCCGATTTGCGGGCTTCTCTTTGGGTATTTTGCTCCCGTGGTTTCTCACGCAGGCGTCTTCGAAATCGGCGCATCCGGAACTTACAGGCGCTCTGTCATTGCTGCCGATAGTTTTGACGAATCAAAAAGTCTGACCGGATCGGTTTCGTATTATTTCACCGAAGCTTCGGCGATCGAACTGAGTTACACCGACGGCACGAGCAAACGAGAAATCGTAGCCAACAATCCAAACTCTCTCGTCACAAAGACGGTGACGAACCTCACCTATCGCACGCTCGGTCTCGATTTCGTTTTTACTCTCGGCCCGAAGGAAGCAACTCTTCGTCCGTATCTCAAAGCCGGTGTGAACTACATTCTTGAGAAACGTTACTTCGATCAGACTTACACTGCGGCAGGCCCGCAAGAAAGCACTGTGACTGAAGATCCCGCGGCACTTGTTCCCAGTGGCGGTGCTGGTCTGACACTTCGGCTCTCACAAACCCTTTCATTGAAATTCGGAATCGATGCCTGGACGAGTCGACCTCTAAATTCTAAGCCAGTCACGATCGACTATGCAGGCCGAGCCGGTATATCTTGGCTCTTATGAAGTACATCGCCCTCGTCGCAACGGCGCTTCTCTCAGCTGGCTGCCAAGTTGGTTACTTGGCGAAAAGCGCATACTCGCAAGCCGATCTTTTGCGAAAGCGTATTCCGATCGAAGACGCCGTCAAATCAGAGAAACTCACAGACGAGCAAAAGCGAAAATTACTTTTAGCTCAAGAAGCTCGGCTTTTCGCTGAGTCTCATCTCAAACTCAGTCAGACAAAGAACTACGGCACCTTCGTTCAACTCGAAGGTCCGTATGTCACCTACGTCGTGAGTGCAGCACCGCGATCGGAACTCAAACACTACTTGTGGCGCTACCCACTCGTCGGTGAAATGCCCTACAAGGGCTTCTTCGACAAAGACGATGCCACTCGCGAAGCAGCATCATTAAAAACCGAAGGACTCGATACCTACATTCGCGGCGTGAGTGCTTACAGCACACTCGGTTGGTTTCGCGATCCCGTACTGTCGAGCATGCTCGACTATAAAGACTACGACCTCGTAAATACGATCATTCACGAAACTGTGCATGCAACACTCTTCATCAAGAGCGAAGCCGACTTCAACGAACGCCTAGCAACGTTCATTGGCAACAAAGGCACAGAGGCTTTCTATCGACAAAAAGAAGGCGCTGATTCTAAGACACTCGCCGCAATGAAGGCCGAAAACGTCGACGAAGAGCAATTCGGCAAATTCATGTCGACTGAATTGAAGGCATTGGAAGCTTGGTACAAAGAACGCCAAGGAAAAGAAATTTCAGAAGAAGAACGCCGCGCTCGGATTGGCGAGATTCAAGCGCGCTTTAAGTCAGAACTGAAACCAAAACTCAAAGACCCAGAGTCATTCAAGAAATTTGAGTCTGCCGATTTGAATAACGCTCGCCTCCTCACCTATCGCCTCTATTTCGAAGATCTTCACCAATTCGAAAAGGTCTTCGATAAACTCGGTCGCGATTTTTCAAAGTTTTTGAGCTACGCAAAATCCCTCGAAAAATCCGATAATCCCGTCAAGGATCTCGAGACGGCTGCCGCAGCTCAGTGAGTCATTTCTCGATCACTTTTTGCATTCTCTAGCGACTAAGTGATCGAGGGAGAAATGAAGCAAGATAGGCCGATTTGGCACTCATTCAATGTCAAAATCCTGGTCAGCTGTGTGACGGCTTTCGTCAGCTTTAGTTTAGCAGAAGCCCTTCCGTCAGAAACGCCCCAAGAGGCGAGAAAAGCACAAGCTTCCTCGGGGAAGACGATCGAACAGGTGCTTTTGAAAACGAACCGAGTTCTTTCGAATTTTGAAAAGCATCCGGATGATTTTCAAGGACTCGAGCTTTTAGCTTTTGCTGAAAACCAACCTCAGAGTGGCCACGCCTTTGCGAGACTGATCACCAAGAGCCGTCTGCCTCACGAGGACATCATCATCGGATTCGCCAAAGGCATTCCGCCGGGAGTCAGCTCGAATTTAGTAACTGAAGTCTTCACTCATGAGCTCTTTTCTCTCGTTGAAAGCAAAGTTTTTAATCAGTACTTACGCGAGTACTTTTTGAATCGAAATCGCCATTTGGTGCGAGTGAAGATTGAAACGACAGCGGCCCAACGGCGACTTCTGATTCGCCATCTTCGACGCCAGGTCAAAGCTTCGATTCGAACGTTTTTGTCGGAGCGATATCAAACTGCCGAAACACTGGCCGAGTCGAGCCGACCTCTGATGTACAACGGTTTGCAGAACAACTGCATTCAGCTTCTATTCGAATTTTTGAAAATGAGCGGAGTCCGCTGGAAAGGACTCGGTACTTCGAATGAACGAGCACTACCGATTTTCCCGAGTGACATCGGAAAATTCAGTTATGAAGTGGGTCTCACTCGCGATGTACCGGAAGTCTATCGCTCGGGGCGCCTTATCGCGAAAGAGCATCGTTTGCTCACCCACGCTTCCGGCGTTGAAAACCTGAAACTTGATCGCTTAAGAGAGATCAGTCCCGGTTTGACCAACTACGAGTTGATTATGCTGAATGCTCTTTACCAGGATTTCGCTATCCGCGACCTCATTGGTTCAGAACTACGCCGAAGAAACATCTCAGGTAGTTTCTCGACTGCAGGTTTTTTCTTAAGATAGATCTTTGTTACTTCTTGGCTTGAGGAGCCGTCATGAGGCTCTTCAGCTTTTCGGTGATTTCGTTTTTCACAACGAGATAACGGGCGAGCTTTTCGGCGCCGATGATCTTCTTGAGTTGATCGAGTTCAGCAATTTGCACCGCGTGCACTTCTCGCAGATTGGATTTGTAGGCTGCCGTGAGTTTCTCGGCCTCTTGCTTTGTTTTCACACCGCTCAGTGCTTGAATTGCCTGTTCCATCGACTCACTGGCTTTGCGTCGGCGAGAGTTCAGTGCACGAATCGTGTCTGCGAATTTTTGCTCTTGTTCCGGTGGCAAGCGTAACTCTTCAGATGCTTTCCAGATGAAAAGCTCTTCGAGGCGAGTGCCTTCTTTTGATTGTTCTTTTGCGGCCGCAGCGGGTGACGCCGATGCAGCTGGCGTCTCAGCCAATGCAGGATTCACGATCAATAAAAATACAGCAGTAAGGATGATGTTGGTTGGCAAATTCACAGCTGATTCCTCTCGAACCCCGTTCCCCTCATCGTAACAAGAGGAAACCGCGATCGCAAAGCACGATCACGGCTCTCAAAGGTCGAGGTCTATTGGAGCGACGCCAAAAGAGCGGTCGCCTGATCCGGTGAAAGATTTTTGAGCTTCTCTTCAAGGGCTGCCGTCACGATCTCAGACTCGCTCTCGAATCCATTGAGTTCTTGCGACACATTCACGCCAGCTTTAGCTACGCTCGCCAGATCGCGATCAAAGCTTGCCGATTCAATCGCCGCCGTTGCACGACTGTCGTCCGGCGTCGACGTTTTTAAAGAAACCCATGAAACGAGGGCTAACATCGCCGTCATCGTTCCCGCAAACGCGCCCCAAGAGAATCGATGAGCCATCTTCACGCGCATCGTACTTGTGCGCGGAGCCTCGTCTTCAATCGCACTCATGATGCGATCGTGAAGGTTCATGTAATAGTGACCGCTCTCAGGCAAAAGAACGTCGTCTGATTTTTTGACGAGATCTCGTGTCGCTTTAAGCGAAGCAAACTCATTACGATCCGATTTCGAGTTTCTCAAAAGAAGTTCCAAATCTTCGCGGAGATTTGGCTCGAGTTCGAGCTCAAGATGCTCGAGCCAGCCCTCTTTGCGGAACAGAGTTGTTACCTTAGGATGTTTTGGATCGTGCTTCGGTGGTTTCACTGCTCGACCTCCGGGGCTCGCGCGTTGGCTTGAGCCATTGCTCCGTCCCATGCACCTTCTGAATCTTCCATGAATCGATCCCATCCTGCGACAGAGTCGCTGTCTTCGAGTCGCTCACGCAGTTTTAGAAGCGCGTGTCTGTAATTTGCTTTTGCCGTGTCATAAGGACATCCCATGATCACAGCGATTTCTTTGAAACTCATGTCTTCAAAAATCCGCAGAGTGAGCGCGATTCGCTGCTTCTCTGGCAGCTTGTCGATCTCTTCGCGGATCTTGTGTTTGATATCGGCTTGAACCAAGCCGTTCTCTGCACCTGGATCAACACCAAGAAATGTATCTTCGATGTTGATGAGATCTTGCGTGCGTTCGCGAAAGCGATTGCGCGCGGTATTCAAAGCAATCTGAAAGAGCCAGCTCTTGAAGCTCGAACGACCTTCAAAGAGATCGATCTTCTGGTAGGCCTTGATAAAGCTTTCTTGCACGACGTCCTCCGCAATCGATTGTTCGCGAGTCAGCCGCAGGATCGTTCTGAGCAGCGTTCGCTGATGCCTTTGCACCAGCTCGGAAAACGCCTTTCTCTCTCCGGCTTTTACTTCTTGGACGAGCTCGATATCCGATTTCATCCCGCTCCAACCGTTCTTTAGACTAGGCAGTTAACGCCGTCGGTTAATGAAAGCTAAAAAAAATCTGGTGGTGGCAACGAGGCTCCAATCGGCGCCTCATCCCGTTCCATCAGACCACTGCTATTCTTCTAAGCACGAGCAGTGCCTAACAATCGGAGCCTCATTGGCACTTTTATGCGTTCCGGCGTCGTTTTTGAGCTCGACCCTTGGTAAGGATTTCAGACTCGCCTTCGCGGTAGTCGCCTAAATTCGAGTCCGCACCTCGAGCCGATCCGACACCAGTGCATTCAATCGCTCAAATCGTATTAGACAGATCCCCGCGGAATCTGTCGAATGCGATCGCCAACTTTATGGATGATGATGACGAAACGGCGATGATCTTACTGAGCAGTCAGAAAGCGCGCGAAAGACTCGCTATCGATAAAGCAGTGCTCGGCACCCGTCGTGATGCTCTCTTGGACCACGTGGCCTTTTCGTTTCATTAGAGCAACGAAGGCACGGTCGCCACTATTGAAGCCGAAGTAGTCTTTTTCGACTTGGGCCACGAAGATCGGCCCCGGGTTCTTAAGCGGTAGGTACCACTTCGCTGCGAAGTGAATGGGTGAGGCCTGGATCCAGTTCTGTTCTGAACCGAAGAAGAACTGCATCGCTTTTTTAAAGCTAAGAGAGCGATACCACTCGGCACTGACGTCCATTCGTTTCAGCCATTGAACTTCAGGAACAAACGGCGACGTCGTTGTGAGAGCTGGGCACATGAGCGCGAACTTCTTAAAGAGATTCGGCGCACGAAGATACATCATGATCGAGTTGTGACCACCCATCGATTCACCAACGAGATCGACGTTTGCACGACCGAGCTCACCATAGCCCGTCTTCCGCAAAGTCGTAGCGATCGCGCCAATGACTTCTTGAACATCGCTCTTACCGTTCAAACCAGTGAGACCGTTTAAGAACATGACCCGACCGATCGACATCGTGATCATTGTCGGCTTCTTACCGGTTTTAAGAATGTTCTTTCTCAGATTCGTATAGATCGTCGTTTGGTAAGCGTCTTCGTTGTTGAAGACACCGTGGAACATGAGGATGACGTGGTTACGATCACCTTCTTGAATGCAATAGCGAAGAGTCCCTGTCGACTCCATTTCGGTCGCGCCGCAAACGGCTTCCTCTGCCAGAGGCTCCAGGAATGGCGGAATGTCTTGTTGAGCATGGGCTTGCAACGAAATCGAGAACAGCGAAAGCGTAAGGATTGCTCGCAGGTTCATTGTCATCGGCGTCTCCCCCCTCAAAGAAACTGGGGCGATCTTAAGCCAATGAAAATCGATTTGTCGACCTGACAGAAAAAAAACATGGGCCCATGGCGTACGAAATGCCTAGCTGAAATGACTGGGTTTTTCAGAATGAGAGAGTTTAGTCGCTCGAGGTCACTCGATTTCGTCCGCCTCTTTTTGATTGATAGAGGGCGTCGTCGGCCTTGGTGAACATTTCTTCCCAGGTCGACATTTGCGGGGCAATGCTCGCAACACCAACCGAAATCGTGATTGGGAGCTTGGTTCCATTGAAGACAAAAGAGTGAGACTCGATCGTCGCGCGCAGGCGCTCACCGATCTCGGCCGCTTGCGTGAGGTTGCTTCCGAAAAGAACGACAACGAATTCTTCGCCGCCGTAACGAGCGAAGTAATCGTCAAGACGAATGAGTTTCGTACTGATGACTTGCGCGAGTTCTTTTAAGACAAAGTCGCCGGCCGAGTGACCGTAGGTATCATTCACTTTTTTGAAGTGATCGATATCGAAAACCGAGATCGACATTGGAACTTTCAAAAGCTTTGCACGCTTGAAACTCTCAGCACCCTTCATATGAAGCGCACCCTTATTGAAGGCGCCAGTGAGAGGATCTTTTTCGCTCTTGTTCTGAAGCTGTTCCATTGCGTGCGCTTCGATACTTCCTCCTTCGAGGAATTTGAAAAGCACGTTGCCGGTCTTGATCTGATCGTTGGTATTCAATTTCATCGGAACAAGCGGCGGAAGTGTGTCGTCATTGACGACTGTGCGATTCGTCGATTCGAGATCGAGAATGAAAACTTCGCCGTTCGCGTTTGAGATTTTCGCGTGTGATTTCGAAACCGAGCGATCGTCGACGAAGATCGAAGACGACATCGAACGACCAATGATCAAGTCGACTTTGTCGATGGGCCATTGCTTTCCCACGTAACCTGCAGGGCCTTCGAGCATAACGAGACACGGCGGCGTTTTTGTTGCCTCTTCCATGCGAACGCGAAAGGTATCACCTTTTACGATCGTGGTTTTCTCGTCTGAGTGATCATCATCGTGGGACTTGCTCATAGCCTGGTAAGTATAGCCGTTTCGTTCACTGACCGTTAGTCAGGATCTGCCGAGCTAGCTTTTTGCCCAGTTCCACTCCGGGTTGGTTGAATGCGTCGATATCGAGCGCTTCGCCGATGCTTCCGACAACCATCTCGAGCAACATGAAGAGCGCCCCGACGGACTGCTCGTCTAGACGTTCAGCTTCGAGTGTCAACGACTGCACGCCTTGTTGCGATAGCGCATCGCGCGTGGCCGTTGCCATGGCACCGAAGAGCTGACCCATCGATTTCTGCTGCATGAGTTCTTGGCAATCGAAGAGTGATTTTTCGATGACCGGACCATCACTTTCAGACTGTTGAATTCTGATGAACCAGATATGTTTGTCGCGAGCGCCTTCCATGACCTGCTGCAAAATCGAGTGTTGATCCGACGAACCAATTGCCGGCATCGGCGTACTCACGCGCGGGGCTTTTCCGCCCTTACGATTCTGGGACTTCGCTAGTGATTCAGCCCACAGCTGTTGTGTCCATAAGCCAAAATCGCGAAGCCCATCACAGTATGCCCAAAACAAAGTGATCCATTCTTCGCGTGAGAAGCTCATCAGACTCTGTGCTACGAGTTTCGCGATCAGTTCGTCTTGTCTGAAAGCCCAAATCGCGCCTTCGCGAAGCTGTGCGAGATCAATCCCATAGAAAGACGCCGGAAAAAGTCCGACCGGAGTTAAAACAGAAAAACGTCCGCCAACGTCTTTTGGAATCTCGAGGCACGGAACATTTTCCTTTCGCGCCCAACGAACCAAAGGATTGTCATCATTCTCTGAAATCACCGTCGAAACAGCGCTGAGCTTTTTGAATCCCGAAGCGCGCAAATGCTGATCAACGAGCTCAGCCATCGTGAGTGTCTCGATGGTGTTGCCACTCTTGGAAACAATAACCCAATGAGTGTTTTGAAGATCTTTGCGGCTCTTGAGCCACTTCCAAAATCTTTCAGCATCGACGTTGTCGATGAACTCAACGCCGTGCACGTTCTCCCATTTCTGAAGAGCCTGCAGCATGGCACGACCACCGAGAGAGCTACCTCCCATTCCGAGGACGACGAGGCAATGAGACTGCCTGCGCACCTCGCGGCCACGCGCTTCGGATGAAGCCCACTGCTCGATGTTCTCCGGGAGTTTAAAGAAGCCGATGTCCTTACGGTCTTTAAGTGCAGCGACGGCGCGTCGAGCGACCTCGAGTGCTTTCGCGTTTTCTGCAATTGTAGTGTGCGAGAGTTTCCACATCGTACTCGTCTCCGATTCTTACGAAACTGCGACGTCTTCTTCGATACGGTGATATCCGCGCCATTCCTTCAAACGACCACGAGGTCGAATCTGTGCGGGCTGTTCAGCGCCGTCGGGAATTTCGGGATACTCGAGGATGACATAAGTCAGCTTCGTGATCTTTCCGAGTGAAGGAATATCTAATGAGGTGATGTCTGTCCACGTTCCAGTATTGAAATACTCTTTGTTCGCGCCCCATTGACGATATTGATAAACGTGAGTGTGACCGAAAATCACGATGTTCACTCGCTCATCAGCAAGAATACGCCGTGCGGCTTCGCTCAAATCCGGAAAGATCGCGCTTTCAGCGAGAACTTTCAAAATTCGTTTCACTGGAAATTGTCGACGGGGATCTTTGACGAAAACCGCATCTAAAAAATACTTCGTAAGCTTGACGAACGAACGAACCGTGAACCAGAACTCGTTCACTATCGCCCAACGGATCATGCGTTTAAACGGACGAACCTTATCAACGTGCGGATGCACTTGCTTCAACTTCAAAACGAAATCGACGAAGAAGTGTGAACCAAACGGAAGATTCAAAATCGGTTCAGCCAGATTTTTCTTCAAGAAAAAGCGCTTTGGGTCAAAGCGATTGGCAGCTTCGTGCATATGACCGTGCTCGATATGAACACCGTCAAAGAAGTAGACCAAGTTCTTAAACTTCACCGACGTTTGCAGAACTTCGTTCATGTAGGCCCGTGTTGCTGGCCACAGCATGCACTGATCGTGATTGCCTACAACGTATGTGATTGAACGGCCAGGAGTTGCAGCAAAGGCCTTCATCGCCTCAAACACTTCTTTGTGACCTGCGACGATGTAGCGCATTTTCTCGAGCGACACCGATTCGGTAATCACAGTGAGATGGTGGCCGCGATAGTCGACTTGAAGGAAATTGAGAAAGTCGCCATTGATAATCAATTCGACTTCCGCATCGCGAAATTCGCCCGAGCAATAGTAATGGAAGAATTCGACCAGTTTTTGGCCGAAGTAGAATTCCTCGAGCGAATTGGTTCCGCCACCTTCGAGGAGGCGTCCGTTTCCGAGGTGTAGATCACTGATGACGAGTTTAATCTTCCGAGCCATGGCGGTTGAGCCTACTCGGCTTTCTTCAACGGAACAACCGCGTCTTCGTCGCCCTCAAGAATGGTTAGAGCGATCCTCAATGCGCGTACGACACGACGAATTGTTTCTTGTTTCTCTTTGTATTGATTGAAGAGCTCTTGGCTCTTCTGTTTGCCGTGATCTGCTTCGTGATGGAGTTGATCGACTTGGCGTTTGAGCTCAAGAATCATACGATCCTTCGTGCTCACCAAAGTCGCGCTCTCCATCTTGACGATCTCAAGGCGATGCTCGAGCTCACGCTCACGAACGCGGATCTTTTTGAAGCCCGATTCTAGGCGTGTTTCGATTTCTTCAAGACGAGCGCGAATTTCAGAGTTCTCTCGTTCTTTGGCTTGCAGCTGTCCACGAAGAACTTTCTTCTCTTCTTCGGCAATGCGCTTCACTTCGCGAGATTGATTTTCAACGTTCTCAGCGCGCGAAAGAAGCTCATCCGTGCGACGGCGAAGAGTGTCGCCAGCAGAAGCCAGCTCTTCGTTGCCGCGACGAAGTTTTTCGATCTCGGCTTCGAGTTCAAGCATGCGGTTCTGAGCGATGCGCAAACTCTCTGATTGCTTGAGGGCCGCTTCTGAAGAAGAAAATGCAGGTGATACAAAGGCAGCCTTTTCGGGCGGTGGCTTGAAACCAGTTTTGATCTCGGTTTCAGCACCGCGAACGATCGATTCGTGATTTCTTTCGAAATTCGGAACCGGCGTCAGCTCGTCGTTGAACTCTTGCTTAGATTTTTTCTGAACACTCAACTTCACGGTCTGCTCATCGTCACCGACGTCAGGGCTGTCATTAGAGTCGACCGGCAAGTTGAAAATCGATTCAGATTGAACGGGTTCGTCAGCCACTTGAGTGAGTTTCGGCTGCGAGAGTTCGATGTCTCCAAGAGAAAGCTCTAGATCGACCTTAGGGTCTTGGGACATCTGAGTAACGAGTGGCTGAGTGCCATCGAACGGTGGAGCCGATGACCCGTCATCGAGTGAAAGCTCACCGAATTCGACATTCGCCGTTTTCTCGTCATCATCATCAGATTCAAGGGGTGAATTCGAAAAAGTAACAGGCAAAATAACGCCTTCGATCGGCGTTTTTTCGTCGAGCAATGAGTCGATCAACTGTTGTGCGGCCTCTGGCCGTTTCTTTTTCTTCTTTGGTGCCATGGAGTTTCCCGAATTATCTATCGGAAAACTCTGGAGTTCTTTTGAGTGAAAACGTCTTAGCCAGGACCAATGTCCCGGCAAAATCGCTTAGAGATGAGTGACGTTGTGGAAATGAGCCGCACGCTGCTCGACTTCTGCCCAGGTCAAACGCTTCAAGCGCTCGACGCCGAACTCCTCGACTGTGAAGCTCGCAAGCAAGCAGCCCTGAACGCAGGCTTGCTTGAGTGAGGCGATATCGAAACCATTGTTCTTCTTCGAAAGGTACCCGAAGAACGCGCCAGCAAATGTATCACCAGCACCCGTCGGATCGACGACCTTCGCAATCGGGAATGCCGGGAGGATAAAGTAGCCTTCAGCCGTGCAGAGAACAAAGCCGTACTCCCCGCGCTTGATCACCACGGCCTTCGGGCCCATTTTCAAAATTTCTTGAGCAGCAGCGATAGCGTTTGGCGATTGAGAGATCGCGTCTGCTTCACCTTCGTTAACGAGAAGAACGTCAACTTTTGCCAAAACTTTTTTGAGCTCAGGGAGTTTAGACGAAATCCAGAAGTTCATCGTGTCTGATGCCACGAGCTTAGGCTTCTCGATCTGCTCGAGCACGCGAAGCTGAAGAATCGGATCGATGTTCGCAAGAAAAACATACTGCGAATCTTTGTATTGTGCCGGGATCGTCGGATTGAAATCAGCAAAGACGTTGAGATCGGTTGCGAGAGTGATCGCCTCGTTCATGTCGTCTTTGTA
>DATLHP010000358.1:0-4790 GCA_035539835.1 Bdellovibrionales bacterium | reverse complement strand
CGAGCGGCACTCGCGGCGTGGTCGGAGTCGACATAGGAGCTGAACGCGCGTGGGATATCACCACAGGATCAAAAAACGTCGTCGTTGCGGTGATCGATACAGGAGTTGATTTCAAAATTCCTGATCTCGCGAGTAACGCATGGGTGAATGAAAAAGAAAAAAACGGAAAGCCAGGCGTTGACGACGACGGTAACGGTTACGTCGATGACATCAACGGCTATGACTTTGTCAGCGGTGACGGCGATCCAACCGACGATCAGGGACACGGATCACATTGCTCGGGAACAATCGGCGCACGCGGCAATGACGGCGTCGGCGTGGCCGGTGTGAATTGGAATGTGCAAATCATGGCGGTGAAGTTTCTCGACAAAAATGGTTCTGGAACACTGGCTAATGCGATCAAGTCGATCGACTACGCACGCCTGAACGGCGCGCAGATCATGAGTAACTCTTGGGGCGGTGGCGGCTACAACGACCTTCTTCGTATCGCCATTCGGGACGCACGAAATGCCGGAAGTCTTTTCGTTGTCGCCGCGGGCAACGACTCGCAAGATACCGACGAGAATCCGTCGTATCCTTCAGGCTATGACGTGGACAACATCGTCTCGGTTGCTGCAATCAACAACCGTGGCGAGGTCGCTTCATTTTCAAATTTCGGCAAAACATCGGTTGATATCGCGGCTCCGGGCGTGAACATCTTGAGCACAACGCCATCGGGCCTGATGACATATTCTGGAACTTCGATGGCAGCACCTCATGTCTCTGGAGTCGCGGCCCTCTTGAAAGCACAGAACCCCTCGATGAAGTATCCGCAAATCATCGATCGATTGATGAAGTCAGCGCGCCCACTGCGCAGTCTGAACGGAAAAATCGCCTCAGGCGGAGTCGTCGATGCATACTACGCATTGAGTGGAGAGACGCCGCCGGCGGATCCGAATGATCCAGAGCGTTTTCTACACAAACGATCAGAGAAGATTTCCACAGCGCATCCTTACCCGAACAAATCGACACAGAAGTTCGTCATCGAAGCTCCCGGGGCGAAGCGAGTGGCCGTATTCTTTCCGCGTTTCGATACGGAATTCAGCTTCGACAAAGTCACTTTCAAAAGTGGATCTGGTGAAGTGCTGGGCGTTTGGTCGGGGAAGCACGACGGCGAATACTCTCCGATCGCCGAAGGATCGAAGCTGATCATGGAGTTCGTCAGCGATGACTCGGTGTCGACGTATGGATTCGATATCGATCGCACTGTTTATGAATGAAAGCCTATCTCGTTCAAAAACTTCTCGGCGCGAAGATTGACGTAGTCAGGCAGATCAAGCTGCGTGCAGTGTGAGCCGTAAGGTACGCGCAAAAGCTGGCTGCCCTTGATTCTCTCGTGCATTGCGATCTGGTGCGAAACCGGCGTCACGCCGTCTTTGCTTCCGCTGACGATAAGAACCGGAACTTCGATTTTATCGAGAACGGCAGAAGCGTCATACTCCATCATCTCTTCAAACAATCGAGTGAAGACCTCGAGATCGACCGAGGCAACTCCGCGCGCGTACACTTCGATGTCGCGCATGCTGGTAAGGCTTAAATTGAAACCGCCGGCGAGCGCGCTGAGCGGAATCGCAATTGGATTCTGGACGGCGGCTTTCCAAATACCAGCGAGCTTCGTTGGATGTTTTTGATAAACGTCTTTGAAAATCTTGAAGACGTTCGGAAGCGCGTCGATGCCGAACATTCCTTTGATTGGATTCTTCGCAAAGCCGTTGATGAAGACCATGTCATCGACCAGTTCCGGAAATAGATCATAGAAGCGCAAAAGATATTGCACGCCGAGACTGTGTCCCCAGAACGAAGCTTTCTTGATTCCGAGATGCTCGCAAAGAGCCTTCATGTCTTTGCATATCGCATCGATCGAAAGATTCTCTGGGTCGGCGGGCATTCCGGATTGATGGTGTCCGCGATAGTCGAACACGATCGTCTGGTAGTTCTGCGAAAAATATTTGATCTGATGAGTCCAGTGATTGATCAAGCACGCGAGGCCATAGCAAAGAATGATCGGACGACCGCTGCCACGCACTTCATAGTAGATCGACGTGCCGTCGAAGCTTTCAAATGTACCCGTCGTTTTCTTAATTTCCTGAGATTGAGCTTCGCCGAGCATATTTACCAATTCGCCTAACCGAGTATCACTTCAATTTGTGTGTCGCCGATTTCGATCGTATCGCCGGTATGAACGAAGCGATCATCGATGACGATCTTTCCATTCAGGCGCACGCGATCTTTCGCCGCCTCGGCCACTTGAAGTACCACATCTCCAGCTTCCGGCACCAAAGTAAAACAACGAGGGGGCAATCCCTCTTCATGAAGGGGAAGGTCAACCGAGCTTGCGCCCAGTGTTCGCGGCCCATAGCCGAGAGTCCACTCTTCTCCAGTTTGGGGTCCTTTGCGGACCAAAAGTCGAACCGTCTGAGAAAACGGGGCGAAGTCTTTGATGGGCTTTGATTTGGCATTTGAAATCGCGCGGGTGAAAAGGCCATCGAGCGCCGTAAGCCACGCCGGAGGGGCGGGTTTTACCGGAAGCTCTTCGACAACGATTTCGGGTTGAGTACTCTCAAAGACGCCCTGAATGCCAATCACCTTCAGGCTGATTCGGCCGATTCCGAAGGTAAGCCCGTTTTCGAGCTTCAATTCGGTCACTTTTCCAGAGCCGGTTTTGATCCCGTTGGCGCTCTCGAGGTCGACCAGCCAGAACATGCCGTCGGATCTGAGCTCAACCTTGGCGTGTTTTGAAGAAACCTTGGAATCTCGCAGGTTTAGGTCGCAATCTTTACGCCCAAGTACCATTCCATCGCGGAGGCGAGAACGCTCTCCGGCCCGGTCGCCATCCAAAATTTCCAGCATTAGGTTCATGCTTTTAGTATGTCAGAGTTTTCTGCCCATACAAAGAGCGCTCGAGCTTGTCGCACAGAGGATAAGCATGCTATCCCTGATCCCCACAATTTGAATCCTTGCTCCCGACCATTGGCGGTGGGGGCTGTTAAACCCGAAAGGAACATAAATGGCAGCGCCGTTTAAGTTAGAAGTACGTCCAAATCTCCGTCCTTACGAAGCCGTCATCTTGGTTCATCCAGATACGAACGAAGAAGATCAAAAGACGCTCTTCCGTAAAAACAAAGCGATCATCGAAGAGCAATTCGGTGGCTCGGTAAAGAACCTCGATACATGGGGCAAGCGTTCGCTCGCTAACCCAATCGCTAAAATGAAAAAAGCGATCTACTTCCACTCGACATTCTCGGCGAACCCACAAGCTATTGCCGAGCTCGAGCGTACAATGCGCATCAACGATAAAGTTCTTCGTTTCATGCACACACGTCTCGACGAGCGCCAAGATCTCGACACGCACCTCGAAAACTTCCGCAAAGCGCTTGCTGAATCGGCAACGCGTGAGCGTGAACGCGAAGCGAAGTTCCAAGCCCGCAAAGCGGCGATGGGATCGCGCGGACCACGCCGTGACGACGGCGAAGGTGGCGGTCGCGGTGATCGTGGCGGCTTCCGTCGTGACGATCGCGGACCACGCGGTGGCGGAGAAGAAGCAGGATTCGGTCGCGGTGAAGACGGCGGCGGCGAAGACGAAATCTAAGGTTTAAGGTTTGTACTCTGTGATGACTTTGAAGAACGCAGCAAAAATGATCGGACTCGTCGCGCTGACGGCGTTGCTGGTGCCCTTGACGGGGCTCTTTGCAGCGGCGCCAATGCGTACGCTTCGCGCTTCATTTAGCCGATTGGGCTATTGGCTCTACATGGCTCTGGTCTCTGCCGCGTTCTTCGGTCTTGGTCTCGGTGTGTACGGACTTATCACGCTCGCACTCGCGGTCTTGATAGGTGTTTTTGCCGAAGTCGAAGAGCACGGTGGTTCCGCATTCGCTGCGGGTCTGGCCGGGATTCTTGGAAGTGTTGGGGTAACGGCTCTTGCGGGAAGCATTTGGACGAATGCAACGCGTACGAACCTGATGACTCCGATTCGCGAAAGCGCAAAAGCATTCGTCACTCGAATGGCAGAGTTGAATCCGCAACAAGGAATGATGAACATCGACGACGTGATGAAGCACCTGCCATCGGTGCTCATCGTGGCGTTGATGATCGCTCTAGCCATTGCGCTCCTCTGGGGCCCAGTGCTGGCGCGTTTGTTCGCGATTCCGGTTGAGGCCGAGTCGGCTCCGAGCCGCGCTCGACTGATCGACTATCGTGTTCCGGATCTCGGTATCTGGATCGTGATTGCGGCGTTGTTCGGATCATTTTACCGACATGGACTTGGGTGGGCGCAGGTAGCGTCGTTGAACGTTTTAAACGTTATGGCGATTGCCTACTTCTTCCAGGGACTTGCCGTGATTACAGAAGCGTTCCGCGTGTTTCGCGTGGGACCGATTTGGCGAGCGATTTGGTACACGCTGATCGTATTGCAGTTGTTCTTGATGGTGAGTGTTATTGGTTTTGTAGATTTCTGGCTCGATTTCCGTACGCGCTTAGCGCGCCGTCCGATCGAACCGAACAAAGTTATTAAAAATTAGTTGGGGGCATTTTATGAAAGTTCTTTTGCAAAAAGACGTGAAGAATCTCGGCAAGACCGGCGATCTCGTTAACGTATCGACTGGTTACGCACGTAACTTCCTCTTCCCGCGCCGCATGGCTCTCGAAGCGACAGAAGGCCGCGTAAAAGAGTTCAATCACTTGAAGTCAGTTGCTGACGCGAAAAAGAAAAAAGCCGTTGGCGAGCGCATGGAGCTCATCAAGAAGCTTCAAGG
>DATLHP010000357.1:0-5407 GCA_035539835.1 Bdellovibrionales bacterium | reverse complement strand
TCGTTGAACCACCGATGCGTTCTTCATCGGTCAAGAGACCTCCGGTGAGAATTGCCGCAAACTGAAAACGATCAAATCGAATGGCTCCGTGAAGCTCGGCAAGGTTCACGTTCTCTTCTGAAATCTCTGCGACCGTTCCGCTGTAGAGAGAAACGCCGAGTCCGGGTTTTATGAATCCAGTGCCATTGCCAGCCGGAGCTGTATCCACTCTGGCAAAGAATCCGAAGTCATCGTCGTAGAGAGTGCCGACCTGGCCTTGAATGGGTCCGACAAGAATAAATCCGATCGCTCCATTTTCACTCCACGCTTTGGGGAAAAGCGTTTCTTCGAACATTGGGCGATTCACGCCTGGATACATCGTTGGTTCAAATTGCAGATTCGTGACTCCGAATGGAACAAGAATATGACCAAGCCTGAAACCAAGTGTGGTCTCTGAGTCTCCCTTGATCAGGTCGGCGTAAAGGTAATCGATATCGATCGAGTCATCATCCGTTGTATCTCGTACCGTCAGGGATGAGTTGAAAATGAGATTCTCTGAAACTCGATATGCCGGCAGAACGCTTGCGCGAACAAAATTGTTTGGCTGATCATCGCCAGCAAATGCACGAATTTCGATAATCGCACCGAAGACAAGGGGCGGGCTGTTGTCGTCGAGTCGATAGACTTTTCCGGAGACGGGTCCGAGGCCCGTAAATGCATTCGCTGACGGCAACTCGAACACCAGCGAAAAGAAAAACAAAGTGAGAAGTATTTTTCCGTAATCCTTCATCAGTTGACCAGGCTGCTGAAATATCTCGAAACAAGCCATGCCTTTCCGTCTTGTGGCGCAATCTCAACAATAAGGTTTAACCGAACCCGCGCCCGATAAAGGTCTAAGGCTCCTGTTCGGGGCATTGTGCCGCGTCCTCTTTCAAGTTCTCCTTGAGTGAATGACATACAGACGTCGAATTTTTCGTGCCTACATTGCACTCTCGGTCTTCTTTACGCTGATTGATGTGCCGCAGGCACATGAGGCAGAGATTGCGCCAACTGCGTTTGCAGAGGACGCGAGTTACAAACCCGTTCAAAGTTTTTTGGATGGCTTTAAGTTCATGGGTGATCGCGAAAGCCAAGCGACATTGGCAATCGGTACGGGCGCATTTTTCGGTGCTCGTCTTCTCGACGAAGAGGCGCGAGATTATTTTGGCGGTCAACAGCGCATCGGGAACCTCAGTAAAATCGGCAACGACTATTTAGGAACTGCGGTTCCTGGGGCGCTTCTCGCAGGAGGCTTGTGGGCTTATGGAGAGTTCGCTCCAGATCCGTTTTCCAAGCACGCAGGACAAGCGCAGTTTGAATCTTTGATCGTTACGATTCTTCTCGTGTCAGCTTTGAAAGCTGCTATTCAGCGCAACAGACCTGACGGAAGTGACGACGATTCATTTCCATCGGCGCACACTGCGATGGCATTTTCGACGGCAACGGTGCTCAACGAGTTTTATGGTTGGAAGTGGGGGGTGCCCGCTTTCATGTTGGCGGGCCTCACTGCTGCTGCTCGCATGCAAGACAATCGTCATTGGCTATCTGACACTGTTGGCGGAGCGACGATTGCAATTCTTGTGGGGCGTGCGTTCTCACGTAGCCATTTGAACAAACTCTCTCAATCGAATCTCAACATTTCACCCACTTTTCACGAGGGTGGTGCCGGTCTCGTCATGCGATGGGAATTCTAATCTGTTAGTCTTTTGCCTCGATGGCGAAGACGACTCTGCGTTTTGTTCTCACTTTTGCCCTGATGTCTCTTGCGTGCTTTTGGAGCATGCGAGCTTTCGCCTTTGAAGATCCCACCAAAGGAGAACCGTTCTTTCCGTGGCTTTGGGAAGATCAATTTGTACCGACGTTCAAAGCTGCGGGTGAAACGGGGTCTCTCGTCATTTTAGGTTCGGGAGTCGGCGCAACAGTGATTTCTGAGCGGTACGATGATGAGGTACGCGAAGCGAATCAAAACAATCAAAGACTGTCAGAAGACTTTGCCGGGATCGGTTCCAAGCTCGGAAGTGGTGCACCCGGTATTCTCATCGCGACAGCACAGCTCTTTTTTGATCAACCCAACGGGCTTGCTCATGGGCGAGCGTTGGCACTGACGTCAGCGTCACATATTTCGATCGCTCTGATTGCGCAGAGAACGCGACCGAATGGCGATAGAACGTTGTCATTCCCATCAGGCCACGGCTCGTCAGCGTTCGCGACTGCGACGTCGCTTGCCTACTCTTATGGTTGGTGGGTTGGGGTTCCTTCGTTTGCTGCGGCATATTTGGTGTCAGCTGCGCGCGTGGCTGACGATGCACATTGGCTCAGTGATGTTGTCGCGGGCGCCGCACTCGGAATTTTTTGGGGACGAGCGAGCGCGATTTCAGACAAGTATCGTGACTCATCAAAGAAAGAGACGTCTAACTTTCGGTTTGTCCCATCAACGATTCCTGGAGGAGCCATTGTCGTCCTTCGTTGGGAAAACTAAAGCCCTCAGCGCGATCTTCATCTGCGTCCTGTCGTTTACATCAACGGCGTTTGCGGAAATAAAGACAGTTGTTTTGATATCCGTCGATGGACTGGGTGAGCATCTACTGGCGGTGTCACGCACTCCTGAGATCGATAGATTGAGTCGCGAGGGAATGAAAGCTCCGAAAGCCGTAACCATTCGCCCAACGCAGACGATTCCGGGACATATTTCGATGCTGTCTGGACTCGATCCGGCTCGTCATCAAAATACAGAAAATGAACTCGGCGACACTTTGAGGCATGCGAAGGTGCCTCTGATCTTTGATCTGCTCAAAATTCACGGGTTTTCGTCGATCGCTGTCGTTGGGAAAGAAAAACTTCAGTTCGTTCTCGATAAAGGTTCGATCGCTGAAATTCGTTTGCGCACGTGGCCTGTGCTTGGCGACCTGGCGTCGCGTTCACCCAACTACATTGAGCGAGAGGCGATCAAAGCGATTCATTCCACTCCGAGACCATCTTTTATTTTCCTTCACTTCGCTTTGCCCGATACCATCGGTCATTGGTTTCAATGGGAAACTCCGATACAGGCGTTGTCGGTTCGCTGGGTTGATCACGCGATCGGCGCCATCTTCAATGAACTTCAAAAAACTCTTGAGCCAGAAAGTTTTGTGGTGATCGTAACGGCCGATCATGGCGGTCATGCCGGCAGCCACGGGCAAACCACCAACGGAAAACTCGAAGACGAGCAAAAAGATCTTTATATTCCGTGGATTATCTATGGCGCGAAATTGAAACCTGGAATTTCTTTGGTGCACATCGAAGACACAGCGCCAACGATTGCGGCGCTCTTCGGGTTGAAGGTGCCAGAGTCTTGGGAATGGCAGGGTCATTCTGTCGTGGATGTTCCAAATCAAAAGGCGACAAGACCAAGAGCGAATTGAAGAGTTTGAAGGCGATCATACTCGGTGTTGGACCTTGCTTCGACCACAACGGGTGTTTCGCCATCTGAACGAATATCATCTTGATTCTCAAAAAAGTGCGCGGATAGAGAGAGCTCCAGATACCAAACCTGACCGCTGGCTGCACGTTTGAACAATCCGATTCCGACGCCGGCGATGGGTCCTTCGAATTGCAGCCTTTGGATACCGTTATCAGCGTATTTCAGCGGGACGTGTTCTCTGAACACGACGACCGTTGGACTTCGGCCGCCGAAGACTCGAAAGAATGGAGCGGAGTCTTTTGAATACTTGCTCCATGGAAGCCGCGCGCGGAGACCGAGAGTTACAAGCGTGTCCCAAAGAGTAAAGTCTTCGATGCGATAGAAGGCGACGTTGGCGCCGAATTCAAGCGCGTAGTAATTTGAGAGAAAGTAAGACGCGTCGGTTCTCAAGCCGACTCCCATTCCGACATCATTACTCTTTTCGTCCGAATAGAGAATGGCGCAGTTGCCGCTGCCACCTGCAAAAAGATGAAGGCCTTCCGTCCAAACATCCGGCGTGAATTCTCCCGCATTTGCAATTGAACAAAATAGCCATGTCAGAATGCAGACGACGATACTTCGAAGGTTCACCACTAGAACCTCCATTCAGCGATCGCGCCAAAGTAGTCTTTGCGAATCACGGGAGACACGGCGGCCGTCGGTGGTTTCGTTGTATCTGTGAAAAGGTTGAATGGGTTGAGCAGATAACCAAGACCGCGCGAGAGTTTATCGGGCTGACGAACTAAGAATGCACTCGTGTTGTCGAGTGCGATTCCGAGCGCGGTGCCGAACATCGGTGTGATGAAGATATCCTGATAGCTTGGTTGTTCACTGACGGTTTCGATCGTGAACTCAAAGGCCAGCGACGAAGCGACCGTCCACAAGAAGGCTTCTTTTCGCGCATTGCCGCGCCAGCGATAATAAAGAAAGTAGTAACTGCCTGCGAAGCTGTGTTTGACGACGTTGTACTCGAGATTGTCGTTGTCGAAATGCGGTTCAAGCATGTGGTCGTACCAATTCTTGAAGGAGCCGTGATCTCGAACGGCATCGCCTTGTGCAATCAAGTAGAAGCCCCACTGAACAGCATAGAGCTTTCCGAAGTCCGCAAGATGATTGGTCGAAGGTTCGCTGGATGATTCAGCCCAAGCCGTCGGCATTGAGAGCAAAAGGCAACCGACTAGGATCACGGCAAGGGAGCAAGCTTTCATTGACGCTATTTCTACATTTCCGGCAGAAATAGTCGTTTCGGTCTCAGTCTTTTTTCGTGGTGAAATGACAACGTCTGACGCTAGGAGTCTGTCAGATCGATTGAATTAGCGTTGGACGTCGTCTGCGCGATCGGCGCCGATTTCGTTGAGGAGGGCTGTCCAAGCAGAAATAACGAAGCCTGGGCTGTCTGGATCAGAACTGATCATTGAACGGGTGATCACTGCGGCGATCGAAACGGCAACCAGCAACAATAAAACGTATTCGACGACGATCTGACCCGACTCATTTTGACGAACGCTGTTTTTCGAAATAGCTTTTTCGCATGTCAGACGAATCACCCGAACGCTCTCAGTTTCCGAACTGGTTTAAGATCACTCTTGTTGTCGTAGTCGCTGTTCTCATTGGTTCAGCCTACCTTGCGCAGCGTTTCGGTCTCGGACTTTCCGCTCCCGAAAAAATGGAAGCGGCAGCCGTTGAGAGCCGCGAGGCCGTGCCTGATTTTATTTTAACAGACGCGGACGGTAAGCAGAAGCATCTCTCTGAGTACCACGGCGATGTCGTTATCTTGAGCTTTTGGGCGAGCTGGTGCGGTCCATGTCTGGTTGAACTCCCGACTTTCGCCGAGATCGAGAAGCAGTATGGCGATCGCGGATTGCGAGTGGTTCCGGTCAACGTTGAAGAAGGAAAAGTCGGACTCGAGTTCGCCAAAGGTTTTTGGGCAAAGAATGGATTCAAGTTTCC
>DATLHP010000356.1:0-4895 GCA_035539835.1 Bdellovibrionales bacterium | reverse complement strand
AATTCTGGCTCGCCACCCATCCCGTCGCAGCCGGCAGCGGCTCCAGTCTGTTCGAAAAACTCAGTAAGCCCCTGTATCTCAAGCTGATCGAAACGAAAGTCTTCAGCACCGGCGCAATGATGAATATCTATCGACCGGAGTGAGTGATTGGCGGAGAGGGAGAGATTCGAACTCTCGAACGGGTATTAGCCGTTACACGATTTCGAGTCGTGCGCCTTCAGCCACTCGGCCACCTCTCCGCATGAAGGAGTAGAGTGTTTCGCTCAATCGTTTCGGCCAGTCAACCCGCTTAGTGGTTTTCGACCTTAGAATTTTGCAAATAAGCTCTTAATTCGCTCGAGCAGAACCACGATTGGTTCTTCGCGCAAGCCAGCGTTTGCTGTGGCGTCTGAAGCTTTGCCTTCGCCTGAAGTTTCGTCAAAAGACGCGTGTGAAGTTTTGGATCAGATGACGCCTTCACCGATGGCGCGCGCTCGACCACTGAGGCAAGAACTCCGCATTGGCAGTTGCCACCGCAGGTTTCGAATCCGTTGTTCTTTGCGTAGACGCGTGGATCATCAGCGTAGTCTTTGCTTTCGCTGCTGATCTTTCGATCGAGCATTCCTTTGAGCGGCACCAGCATTTCGCGCGCTTCTTGTGCCGTGATTGAACAACCCAAGACATTCGCATCCGGGCTCTCGAGTGCCGCCTTCAACCCGATCACTGCCGAGTTGAATTCTTGGACTGAGTATTTCGTCATGATGAAGTCTTGAGTTGGAACTTCGGCTGTCGATTCAGCCGGAGCATTTTGATCCTGTTCTTTCTGAGACGACGAACAAGCCGACAAAATCGTGAGACTTCCGACAAGAACTGCGAGTGTGAATGCCTTCATTGCTGATGGTCCTTTAGTTGAAGAACTTTAAATAGATTAAGGATCATCGCTATTTATCTTCAAGAGCAAAGCGCGTCTCAAATCGAGACGACACTCAATCAAAGAATAATTATCGAAAAACCCCTCGACTCGACTAGTCCTTCGTCCGAGAAGTCTCTCGTGAAAATCGTAAAAAACTGCTCTTTATTCTGCTTTCGCCTCGCAACTGTTTTCGGCCTTGGGGTCGCGACGATTGCCTTGGGGCTTCTGACTCTTTCGTATTTCTCTGGCGACCATACCGACCGTGCTGAGATCGAGGTTTCGATCAAAACCATTATCGGTCAGCCAAATCTTGCTAAACTGGATTAATGAATCTCTCGCGCCTCTTCGGTGCATTGCTCATTTCTGCTGTTTCGATTCTTGGTTTGAACGCATGCAGTTCGAACTCAGTCCGCATTGAGCCTTCTCGAAAACCAGCCAACGACGGCGCGGTTCTTCAACCCGATAGCCCTATCTACAAACTTTCAGTCCGCATCAGTGTCGACGATCGCCAATGGTGTTCTGGATTTCTGATCGACAAAAACAAAATTCTGACCGCAGCTCACTGCTTTCGCGAGTTTCTTCCTCTCAAAGTCGTCAATGGACGCTTTCGCTTTTTAGTGGGCGGCGAGGTCGTTCAAAGCATTTTCCGCGTCTACGCCAACCGAACCTTCGACTTCGATGAAGATCGCACTCGTGCGAACTCTGGCGATCTCGCGGTCATCGTCCTCGATACCCCTGTCGCCCGAGAGTCATTTTTCCCTGTGATTGATCCGAGTATTCCTCTCGACGCCACAGTCGATTCGTTTTTTAGCATCGGCTTTGGACCGAATCCCAAAGAACTCAAGCCGAGCGAATCGGCAGGCATCGCTCGACAAACGCAGATGAAAATCAAAGACCTTGCTGATTCCGATCGCATCACTGCACAGACGGGAGTCATCGGAGAGGGCACGATCTGCGGAGGCGACTCTGGAAGCCCGCTTCTCGTTCAACGCGAGAACACGTGGCTTATCGTCGGCGTCGCTTCGGGCACTGTATTCGCAAACAACAAAAGTACCGAAAAACCAGACCCAGAAAAGCCTATCTGCCAAGACCCTGCTGGCGAGGCCCTCTTCACAAAGCCTCAGGCCTTTTTCGATTTCGTTAAAGAGCCCGAGAAGCACGGAAAACCGATTCTCGCTGGTGAATAAACAAAGTATGGTTTTATTCACGGAGGGATCATGCGCTTTCTTATTTTGACGGCTTTGCTTTTTATCTCTCCGTTCTCGTTTGCGGACCGCAAACCAAAGTACTCAACCTTGAAAACTTTTGAGAGCGACGGCTGCACGGGTTTCGTTGAAGGCACCCGCGAACAACCGAAGCTTTGGGCGCACTGTTGTTTTGAACACGATCTTCGATACTGGTTTGGTGGCTCTGAAGAAAATTTCGATCACAGCGACCTCGAGCTGCGAAGCTGTGTCGACTCTGTCGCCGGAGATAAATGGGCGAATCTCATTTATCGAGGTGTTCGCGCAGGTCATGCCTCTCCAGTGAAATCGAAATATCATTGGGCTTGGGGTTGGCTACCGAAACGCAACAAGGTCGCGCTTTCTCCAGCAGATATCGTTTACGTCGAATCCGAATTGCGAAAACTTTCGCTCGAACCCGCCTATGTCGACGCCTTTATCGAGAAATATTTAAGAAACTGATCCCTCGTTCGGAAAAAGTGAATTCACGTAAACTATTTATGATCAGTTCAAACCGGGCTCCGCGTTTTACCGGAAGAAACGACACTGGTACGAACGATGAGTGGCAAACCCGCTAGCCCAACCATTGATTAGTTTGGCAGCAGTGCTTCTAAAGTCATTTGCTGCACGGGCTTTGGGCGCATACCCTAAACGTATATGCCTGGTTCCTTTGCCCACAATCTCTGTTCGAAAAACTGCAGCGACGGACACTTCGTTCAATTTTATGATGATGACCGACATCTCTCATCAGCTTTAGCTGAGTATGTTCGGATATCCGCCATCGAACGCTCTGCCGTCGTACTTCTCTGCACTGAGACTCACTGGATACAACTCAAGACTGAGTTGAACGCGTCTGAGTTTCCTATTTCAGATCTCGTGGAAACAGGACAGGTTACTTTTTTCGATGCCGCTGTTGCACTCTCTAGAGTTCTGGAAAACGGAGCTCCATCTCGGGCTCGCTTCAATGCGATCATCGGTGAATTTGTTGAACAGCGACGGACTAAGTTCAAAAGCGTTCGATTCTTCGGCGAGCTCGTGAACCTTCTTTGTGAGGTCGACCGTGCTGAAGATGCACTGATTCTCGAAGGCTATTGGAACGACTTCCTTCGCGAGAACTCCGGCGTATCGTTGATGTGTGGTTACGCGGCAAGGAACGTCACTGGGACAAAAGTTCGAGACCGTGTCGTCGATACACACTCCGACGTCATCGATCCTGTGCGTACAGAGTTGCTGAAGAACATCGATTCGCTCTCTCAACGTATCAACTCACTCGAAGTACGAAGTGCCATGCAGCGAGCAAAGCTTCGCGAGCAAGAAGAGAAGATCGCTGTGGCGGAAGCCAAAGACCTTCACTACGGTCAGTTCAAGACCTTGATTGCTTTGGGCGAACTCTGCACGAGCATGGCGCACGAACTCAATAATCCGCTGACGGTCATTCGTTGCTCGATGACGTCGCTTCAAAATTCAGTATCAGAAGGCCCTGTCGATCCACGCGATGCTCGATTCTCAAAAGTTGATCTCTCTGTCTCGCGGATGTCGAAACTCATTCGCGACGTTCTGTCGTTCACAAGAAGAGTCGGTGCACCACAATCTTTCACGCGATTGAGCTCGGTTTTGAATGAATCGGTGACGATGGTCGACGAAATCTGCCAGGCACAAAATATTTCGATCGTAAAAGAGTTCGATGAAACGATTGAACTTCAAACTGACAAAGATCTGCTTTCGCAAGTGATCGTGAATCTTGCTCTGAACGCAAAAGATGCCATCACCCAAAAACGTTCAGGCCAAGGAAAGATCGTCATCGCCGCCAAACGCTTGAACGAGAAGCAGGTTGAAATTCGCGTCTCAGATGACGGTTGCGGAATGAACGAACAAACTCGATCAAAAGTCTTCAGCCCCTACTACACGACAAAACCCGTGGGCTACGGCACAGGTATCGGCCTTCCGCTCTCAGAAGGAATCGTCAAAAAACTTGGCGGTAAAATTGATTGCGAATCACAAGAAGGCGTCGGCTCTATCTTCAAAGTGATGCTGCCGGTTCAAGCAGACTTTCTTTAGTCGTCTCTATTACGCGGCCGCTGGCGAAAGCAGCTGAGTTAGATCTGCATCTTTCACCAACATGCTTCGAATCAGCAGTAATTCGACCGGCGCAGTTTGACCCTTGAAAAGGTGTTCGCCAATCGACTCGAATTCCCTTTCAGGAGGAGTGCCTAGCTGTTCGAGGAATGTGCGCGTGAAGACGATGTTCGATCCTGGAATCTTATGCACAAACTTTTCCATTCGGTGCACGAGATCGATATGCGTCGATGACGTATAGAAGTTCTTTTGTACGACCACGCCATGCGCTGTGCTGACATGAGTTTCGCTGATATTCGCTTCAGTCTGCGGAGCGAAGTGAAGCCCAATTCCACATTCGATGGTTTGTCCGTGGTGGCTTGCGATTCCTCTGAGTGCTGCACGAAACTCGTGGGCGACCGCAAGTGCGGCGTCACATGGACGATCCGTATGATGACTCAGTCCGAAGTTCGCATACGAAGCGTCGCCCTCGACACTCTCGACATAGCCGCCGTGCTTGAGCACGAGCATCGAGAACTGCTCCATGACAAACGATCGCAATGATTTTTGGCCGACCTTGATGCCATGAATTTTACCGCTGTCGATGATGTCGATCGCCATGACGGCAAGATCTTTTTTGACCGGGAATTTGGTTTGATTTTCGGCAAACCACGTCACCGCCGGCGGAACCCAACACGCAAGTTCAGTTCCAAGCTGCTGAAGCT
>DATLHP010000355.1:0-2210 GCA_035539835.1 Bdellovibrionales bacterium | reverse complement strand
GTGTTGAGCGCTGCGATGTCGGCGCGCTTCGATCCGAAAGCTTCGACAACCGCGATGTAACTTTGCGGAACGTGAATTTCAAATTTGTACGGAGTGTTGGCTTCGAGCCAAGTCTTCATCGTCTTCGAATTCGAATCGACAACTTTTGCATCAACTGAAGGAACGAAGAAGAGCTTGATTGGATTCTCGGCTGTACCGAGCTCTGCTTTTTGAAAGGTGCACCCTGCAAGTGCAACGAGTGTAGCGAGGGCGGCGACTAAGCTTTTCATCTGAAAATCCTCTGTCTTATTCGATAATTGACTAGTTGTCCGGGGTCGGACGGATTAGTAGCAAAAACTCCGTTCCGGGCCAAGGAGAAAGGCTGTTTGTACCCCTTCCAGAGAAAATTTCGGGTCAGGATTTAGTTCAGCCCTAAAGACAGAATGCGGGAACCAATGTAAGGTGCCCCCATGCCGAAATCGATTCTTGCCCGTATTCTCGACGATGCCGCCGTTCACCGAGCATCTAATGAGAAGTTTCTAGCTGTTTTCGACCTGGATTCCACCCTGTTTGACCTCACTCTGCGGATTTCAAAGATCGTCGAAGACTTCAGAAATGATGAGGCCAATAAAGCGAGATTCCCTACTGAATGCGAGCAGTTGAAAGACTTCGTCCTCAATCCCGACGAGTGGGGAATGGATTTGGGCCTGGCCCGAATTGGACTCAACGGTCAGGAACATCGTCCGTTCCTAGAAGCGCTCCACATTTTCTGGGCAGATTGCTTTTTTAGCGGCAGCCACCTTCACCATGATGAACCTTTGCCAGGGTCGGTTGAGTTCGTTCAGGCCTTATTAAAAACCGGTGCCCATATCATGTATCTCACTGGCCGCGATATTCCCCGAATGCTCGAGGGAACGGTTCGAATCCTGCGTGAGCGCGGCTTTCCAGTCGATGGCGACAATGTCGAGGTGATTTTGAAACCGGTTGCCTCTATGGACGACGCCCGTTTCAAAGCTGACGTTCTGAAGACTTCGGTCAAACTCTACAAGACGATTTGGCTTTTTGAAAACGAGCCAGCGAATCTGAATCTTGTCGCCAAAGAACTGCCTTCGATCGGTCTTGTTTTCATTGAGAGCTGTCATTCAGGCCGCGAACAACTCGATGGAGTTCTCGATCGCATCAAACATTTTGAAGTCGATGCGAGCGAGTTCGAACACTATTCAAAATAAATTATGGCCGCGGCAGATGGAAGCCGAGAGCCGGTAGCGCATAGAGAATCGATGCGATGACGATCGAGTGATTGATCTCGCCTTTAAAAATCTTGTCGATCAACTCAGGCACCGTGACGGTCACGACTCGCAGGTCTTCGAACTCATCCGGCGTTGGCTCTTGGATTTTTTTGCAGTTGTAGGCGATATACGTGTGCATGCGATTGTTTTGCATCGCTGGGTTCGGCGCATGAATGCCGACCAAACGAATGTCTTCAGGCGCATAACCTGTTTCTTCGACGAGTTCGCGCAAAGCCGCTCGCTTCGTGTCTTCACCGTGATCGGTCGTACCGCCTGGGATCTCGAGATGCCACTCCCCGATCGCATGCCGATACTGTTCGACGAGAACGATCTTCCCTTCTTCAGTCACCGGAACGACGTTAGCCCATTCTGGAAACTCGAGAACGTAATACCTGGGCATGATGCGGCCGTCGGGTAGCTCGCACTTGTCGACTCTGAAGCGGATGAGCTTCGTTTTTAGAATTTCTTCTGAGGAGAGGATTTTCCATTTCGGTTTCATCGTTCCAATAGGCTACAAGCATTCGTCTAACGAAGGAAAGACTCGTGGCATTGAGACTCGTAGCGACTTCAATTGGCGATCCCGGCGACCTATCGCAACGAGCCGTCGATACGTTGAAGGCGGCTGAAATCGTGATCGGAGAGGAACGAAAGGAAGCATCCAAGCTTCTGAAAAGTCTGGGCCTCGAGGGCAAACGAATTGAGTTGCTCAATGAACACACGCCCGACTCGGAAGTTGCAGAGCTCGCCAAGCTCTGCCATGAGCACGAAATCGCTTTGATCACTGACTGTGGAACTCCAGGGTTTTGCGATCCGGGCGCACGACTTGTTGCTGCATGCCGCTCGGTCGGAGTTTCTTCTTCACCGATCCCCGGCGCTTCGAGCTTGATGTGCTTGCTTTCGGTTTCTGGTCGCTCGATGAATCAATTTTTATTTCGCGGATTC
>DATLHP010000354.1:0-7695 GCA_035539835.1 Bdellovibrionales bacterium | reverse complement strand
TTTCTCAATAAGTTCAGAGAACGCGACAACCAACGGTTGAAGCTTTTGACGAACACCGTGATTGAGCCAAGGTGGCTTTCTCTTCAGGTTTTACCGCCGGAATACGCCTCGATGGTTAGAAGTGCTGCCGAAACCGTGCGTAGACTCGAAAAGATCGCCAACAAAAAACGGCCGCCGCCCGTCATTAAATGGGGCGAAGACTGGGACACCTACGCCGACTTCTTAGAATACACCGCAAAGTCGATGGAAGCAGATATCCCTCAGCAAGAAGACATGCGCGTTGAGTTCTATCACAATATTCAAAAACTCGAGACTCGCCGCAAGGTTTCGTTCAAAGAGACTTTTCCGGAATATCAAAAGTTTCTGGAGCTTTGTGAACGACCGTGGCGCGAGCGCCAAGGTCTGTAGCTACTTCAACCAAACGTTTTCCACACGATTGTAACCAGCCAATGATTGAACGAAATCAGACAGTTCTTTCATCGTGTGCAAGGAGTCGCGCAAGCGCGCGACCGGAATCTGCCCGAGAGCCAATCTTGGATCACCCCATCGATGCCCGAGACGTTCAAATCGTTCACGACGAGCCATAAACCACTTTTCAAGATCCAGTAAGTGACCCATCGCCCAAAACTGATCGCGGCTTGGTCCAAACCACAAAAGTGTATCGCCGCTAATCACTCTTGCTGGTAGCACATGCTCGTCTGCAAGATGGTCATCCCCCGACCAATACATCTCGGTGAAATGACGCCCAATCTGAGAGTACTGCGAATATGCGGTGCCAAACTCCATGTTGAGACAAAATTCACTATAGGACTCATCTGGAATTTCGTATCGGGCATTGTCGTGCCACGTGAATATCAAAAGCGCATTCGGAAATGCATCTGCTTGAGGAGCTATTTTCGATTCTATCGCATGAAGAACCATGTTGAATCGCGTCCAATGGTCGTGGCTCTCAGCAGTCACAGACTTGGTCACATGATGACTATGAACAAAGTGAAAATGAAGATAGTTGATTGAATTCTGCAAGTCGTTCAAATCAACTTCAGGAAAATCGAGCTCTGGGTGCAAAGCACGAAGTTTCTCCACCGTATCGTAGAGAATTCCGAGAAGATGATCCAAGCTTGCACGAGGATTTGACGGGAAGTTATCGAAACGATCGCGTTCACGCAATCCGCCAAGAGGGCAAGAATGTGCATTGTGAATAGCCTGAGCCCATATTTGAGCCGACTTAGTTTTTCGGATTTGATATTCCAGTATCCGATTTTGTTTGATCACCCCGGTTTCATCCGAGAGTTCAACATACATTTCTGTGAACACGATTCGATTCCTATTATCGTTTCAAACGGAACTTATTGAGAATCTGATACCAAAGAAACGCCAACGCTCCAATCCGATGCGACTTCACTCTGCCAATAATTTCGGATTCTCTGACCGGGTAGTCAAAATGCAAGCTGGCAAGCCCGCGAGTGACTATCATGCGCTCGCCGCTGGCCGATCGCATCGTCGAATGCGCCCACACTACATGGCAAATCAGTTTGTCATCACTCCAGAAAACGATGATGTCTCGCATGACTAGGTCGTCAATAGCGACAGGTTCAATGGTCGCTGTATCGCCGGTTTTCAAAACGGGAGACATTGATCCTGACATTAACTGAATTGTTGTGTGACCAGTGATAGCCAGATTTTTTCTCAGATCGGCAATCTGAGAATATTCGAATCTATGATTCACTGAGACTTTTTAGACGTTTGTTTCTTTTTCGGAAGCACGGTCGGCTTTGCGCCCGGACCCTCTTCTTGCTCTTGAGCAACCTGACGATCACCCGGCTCTGTTTCCATCAATGCAGTTTGAGCATCTTCTTTTGGAATTCTGAATGCTTCGTTTTGAGGAGTCGCACATCCGGCAACGAGAAAACCCGCGGCGAACATTGTGCAAATCATAAGACGGCTGATCATTGAATTCTCCTGTGAATCGGATGTCACCTTGACCATTCAATGGTTGCCGCAGGCACTGATTCTGGCAAGTGCTTTGATCAGTCCTCTTTTAAAGCCTGAGGGTTGACGCCCCAGCTCGACAGGATTTCCGCTTCATTGGCGGCGCTCATGGCTTTCTTGAAGCGAGCTCCTGATTTACCCTTCACGCGGCGCTCGCAAGACGCCCAATCTTTGTGACGATAGGGCTGCCCGTCCACGATGCTGAGATAAGAAAACGCAGCCTGCTTCTCGGTCTTTGGCCGCATTTCCGGAAGAGCCTCGGGCTCGGGTAGATCAAGAATATTCACAGAATAGTTTTTGAGATCACCTTGATAAAGCGAAGGAGTTCGTCTTTGCGAAAAAGCGACGGCGATTTCATCGCATCGTTCGTTGCCTGGATTTCCCATGTGCCCACGAACGTATTTCCAATCGATTTTGCTACCCGCTTTTCGAGCCGATACAACTCTCAACAACGTTTCCCACAGATCGCGATTTTGAACTTCAGCGCCTTCGGCTGTTTTCCAGTCTTTCCTTTTCCATCCCCAGATCCACTGAGTAATGCCGCGAATGAGATACGTTGAATCGGTATAAAGATGAACTGGTGCTTCAATGTCAGCAACTCTTTGCAGAGCACGAAGAGCTCCCGAAATTTCCATTCGGTTGTTCGTCGTCGCAGCTTCGCCGCCACCAAGTTCAATGATCTGAGTATCAGGAGTCACGACGACGGAACCCCAGCCCCCTGGGCCAGGATTCCCAGAGCAGGCTCCGTCAGAGAAAATGATGATGTAGGGCAATGCCGGCGTAGCCAAGTCTTAGAACTCCTGTGAAGCTCCGAGACTACGAAGAACGACACTTTCTGTCTAGTACGAGCGTCCCGCCAGAACGACGCTACCGCCCTTCAACAGACGGATGACACGATCACGAGCAGCATTTGAGACCGCAGGGCAACCCCAGCTGCGACCCTGAATCACGTCTTTTTCTTGAACGTAGTTCGCCCCATGAATGACGATTGCGCGATCGCGAGCCTTCGAGTTCGTCGCAGATAGCCCATCCAGACGAAGTGAAAGACCATGCTGACCCTGATACGTTTCGGCAGTTTTAAACACCCCAAGTGACGTGGCATTCGATCCCGGACTATTGCTGAAACGCTCTGCGACTCCGTCTGCATTGCGATCGGAGCCCTTGCCATGCGCGACCGGCAAGGTCCACACGGCACCCGAATACAAATTCACGATATAAAAACGTTTTTTATTCGATGGCTTGGAGTAATCGATAACAGCTAAATATTTTTTGTTCGGAATCGAAGCTTGATTCGCCGAATAGTAAGTCAAAGCGCGCCGTAAGAGAACTTTCGGAACAATGCCCTTTGGGTCAATATGCGAGAAATTCAATGGCTTTGTTTTGGCCGAACTTGAGGCTTTCTCGATTTCGATGCCCTCTGTTTTTAAGCTCGGAGTGTCGCTAGCCAACAAAGTCGACTCGCTATTCGGATCATCAGGAAGTCTGACCGGGCTCGCAGGTGCACACGCAACAAGGGTCACGATCATTGAAGCGACCGAGAAGCGAACAACGATCTGAGAGACAGAATTCTTCATTACTACCCCACCGCTGAATTGAGCAAAATCCACGCCTTCCCTAGACGTGTGATTGCTGCTTACGCGATGAGACTGACGAACTTCAAGAGCTTAAAGACAGCTCGAAAGCGACAAATCGCGCGCAGCGATCGGTGATTTTTTCAATTTATGAACCCAATTCGAAAGCATTCGGGTTCGCGATGCAAGGTAGGAATTTTGAGGGAGCAAACTTCGTCACGACGCACGTCTTCGGCGCAGTCCGTCGTGCAAAGATAACTGGTTTCTTTTTTTCAGCGACCGATGCGATTCATCATGTCGTCGTAAGCAGCGCGATCGGTGACGTAAAACACTTTTCCCTTCACCTTCAATCCGCCGTCCGCTTCCATGTCGATGATTCTCTCTTTTCCGTTTTGATAGGTGACGGTGATCACCGGAGCATCAACACAGATTCGCGCTAGACGAGCTTCATCATCGTAGCGACCAAGAAAGTGCTTCATGTGAATTTCCAAGTAGAACTCACGCCCAGTCTGAATAATCTTGAAGCCACCCTTGAGGGAGCCAGACGAATGAGTCGCATACAAATCGTCTGTGCGCATGAAGTGCGGCAACTGGTTTTTGACCGCTTCCCAGCTTCGAACATCTTCGAAGCAAGTTGCAGCTGCTTGAGCACTCATTCCGCTCAGCACGAGAACGAGTCCGATTGTCCAACGAAATACTGATGTCATATTTCACCCCGGCATTCGCCACTATTTAGTGGCTGAATTAAGCATGAGTGCCGAAGTGCCGCTAAAACAAAATCAGGTTGTCGAGAAAACGATGAACGGTCTTAAAGACCGAGTCGAATAGTCCCGTGGCGAAGCACCATACTGCAAGAGGCGCAGGAGTTCAACTGAACCGCGCTTTTTAGGGCTTGAGATGAAATTGGCAGGAGCCGTTGCAGTCGTCAGAAGACTGTCTACCCCCCCCACGCTCCGTTCACAGGTCTGCTCATTTAGATTTGTCCGTAGGTGGGAAGACTGAAATAAAAGGTCGCACCTTCATTTAGAACGCCTTCGGCCCACACTTTCCCGCCATGCAATTCGACAATACGTGCGACTGAAACCAAGCCGATACCCGTACCTGCGTATTCAGCGTGGTTCGGCATTCTGGCAAACGGTTGGAACAATTTTTCCGCCAGGGACTGATCAAAGCCAGAGCCGTTGTCTTTGACGAAGAAGGTTGGGTTTCCATTCACTTCGGCGCTACGTCCAAAGTGCAGAATCGTTTCTGGTTTCTGCGCTGAGTATTTTAGGGCGTTTGAAAGAAGGTTCTCAAGAACCATATACATCAGTGTTGCATCCGCGAATGCCAATAGACCCGAATCGATTCGATATCGAACCGATCGTCCCGAAAGAACAGCACTATATCCATCCATGATCTGGTTCGCAAAAACAGAAAGATCTATCGGCTGTCTTTCGAGTCTTCCATTCGTCACTCGATACAAAGAAAGCATGCGGTCGATTTGGCCCGCAGTTCGATGACCGGTTTCTATGATGCAACGAACGTGTTCGACCAACTCAGAGTCAATCGAGTTTCTCGTGCGCATCCGAACCACTTCACCAAGACCCGTCATCACCGCAAGAGGACCTCGAAGATCATGAGCCATCGATTCCATCGCAATTTCTAGATCTCGGGTGCGCTCACGAAGACCCGTGTTCTCAATGGCATGCGACTTTACCGCCAGTCTGAGCTCGAGATTTTCAAGGGCAATAGCCGCACTATTAGCGAGAACTTGAAGAACTTTGATTTCGCTTTCATTCGGGGTGTAACCCGCTGCCCAGTAACTTCCGATGGCGCCGAGCGGATTCTCAGGGCGAATCGGCACCATACAAAGACTTTTTACGAATGTCGGTCGATAAGCGTCGTGTGGAATGCGAGAGTCTACGTAGATATCTTCGATCGTCACGACCTCGCGATTCAGCATGCACCATCCGCTGATGCACGCTTCGAGCGGAAAACGCTTCCCTTTCCAGAGGGGAGAAATCGCGTTTTCATCGGCATAATAGCATTGATCGCGATCGCGAAGAACAAATGTAGTTCCATCAGCTCCCGCAAGAGTTCTCGCCGCTTCCGCAACGATCTGAGTAAGTTCGCTGAGCTCCGCAGCCAATGACAGTCTTGTAACAACAGAAGTTAAAATGGCCGATTCGACCGCTAAACTTTTTTCCATCAAATTTTCTATAACTAAAGCTTTCCAATTGATACGATTTTTCTCATCGTATCGGACGCCTTTACGACGCAGAAAGTGTGGATTGTCACTTTTTTGAAAAGGCGACTTATGGCGGTAAAGATCGGTTAAGGAACACGATTCATTTACAAAATCTGAACTTAAAATTGGTAGGGGCTGAAGGACTCGAACCTTCGATCCTCCGGTTATGAGCCGGATGCTTTAACCAGCTAAGCTAAGCCCCCATCGGTATGTCCCGATGTCTATTCTGATCTTATCGTGCGTAGAAGTCGAGAATCATCGAATAGTGGCAAACGAAACCAACCATGACGGTAACGTGCCAAACCTCGTGAAAACCAAAAATACCCTCGAAGAACTTCGGTTTCTTGAGTGCGTAAACGACAGCGCCAAGAATATAGGCGGCGAATCCTAAGATGAGCGCCATGAATTGTGCCTGTGAAAGCTGCCTAACAAAGTCATTAAAGTACAACGTCACCAGCCAACCCATACTCGCAAACAGCATTGTTGAGGTGACTCGATGCTGAGCCCATAGCGGCAACAGCGACTTGAAGTGGGTATAAAGAATCACTCCAGCAGCCGTCATCCATATCGCGAATAGAAACAGGATTTGCCGGTCAGGAGAAATGACATTCACCACCACCGGCGTGTAGCAGCCAGCAATAAATATCGAAATCGAAAAATGATCGGCCCGGCGCAGTATCGACTCAAGCTTCGGATGCAAATCGAAACCATCGACGAAGAAGTGAAAGATCGCACTCGCCGAAAAAACCAGAACAGCAGGAACTCCATAAGCGATGATGCCCCAGAAATGCGAAGCGCTTAGGTCTCGAGTCAACGAAACCAAGTGGACGAACCCAGCGAAGGCAATGAGTGCGCCCAAGAGATGAAGCTGAGCCGATATCGTTCGCTTTAAGAGGAGTGGGATCGAATGTTCAGAGCGCCGCTTAACCGGAAAAGATCGTTGGGACTGCATCTCCCCATTTTCAGACAAATTGCTCTGTCTCTGAAGACCAGTGCTGTGACAGAAATAAAAAACGCGCCGGAAGGCGCGTCTTTAAAGACCTAGGCTATCGTCAGAGTGTGTGCTTTCGCACACGCCCGGACTATTCCATGAATGTCTTGAGCTTATTCGAACGGCTCGGGTGACGAAGCTTGCGAAGAGCCTTCGCCTCGATCTGACGAATACGTTCACGTGTAACGTTGAAGTCTTGTCCGACTTCTTCGAGCGTGTGATCCGATTCTTCGCCGATACCGAAACGCATACGAAGGACTTTTTCTTCACGCGGCGTGAGTGTCGCAAGAACTCGGCGAGTTTGTTCTGCCAAGTTCAAGTTCACGATCGCCTCTGAAGGGTTGATCACCTTTTTGTCTTCGATGAAATCGCCCAAGTGCGAATCTTCCTCTTCACCCACTGGTGTTTCGAGAGAGATCGGCTCTTTTGCGATCTTCAAGACCTTGCGGACCTTGTCGACCGGCATGTCCATCTTCTCTGCGATCTCTTCAGGCATCGGCTCGCGGCCGAGTTCCTGAACGAGGTAGCGCGAAGTACGAACGAGCTTGTTGATCGTTTCGATCATGTGAACCGGAATACGAATCGTACGCGCCTGATCGGCAATCGCACGAGTGATCGCCTGACGAATCCACCAAGTTGCGTAAGTCGAGAACTTGTAACCACGACGGTATTCGAATTTATCGACGGCTTTCATCAAACCGATGTTTCCTTCTTGGATTAGATCCAAGAACTGAAGACCGCGGTTCGTGTACTTCTTCGCGATCGAAACGACGAGACGAAGGTTGGCCTCTACCAATTCACGCTTGGCCTGATTCGTCTGAGCCTCGCCGACGGTGATCGTCTGAAATGCCCGCTTGATCTCGACGGTCGTGAGATGGAAGCTTTCCTCGATCTCGGCGAGAGCGGCCTTAGAT